>CAYNNS010000337.1:0-3607 GCA_964398345.1 uncultured Gemmatimonas sp.
CGCACGCCCTGCTCGAGGGCTGCGCGGTCGCGTGCCACGCCATCGGCGCGGAGACCTGCTACATCTACATCCGCGGCGAGTTCACCGATCCGTTCGCCGTCATGGAGCAGGCCGTCGCCGAGGCCTATGCCAATGGTGCGCTCGGCGGCAACGCGTTCGGCTCGGGCAGGCGGATCGACATCGTGCTGTTCCGCGGTGCGGGCGCCTACATCTGCGGCGAAGAGACCGCGCTGATGAACTCGCTCGAAGGCAAGCGAGGGAATCCGCGCATCAAACCGCCCTTCCCGGCGGCGGCTGGACTCTTCGGCATGCCCACCACGATCAACAATGTCGAGACCCTCGCCGCGGTGCCGCACATCCTGAATCGCGGCGCGGCCTGGTACAAGGGTCTCTGCCTCGGCAATCCCAAGAGCACCGGCACCAAGCTCTTCTCGGTATGCGGGCACGTGCTCAAGCCGGGCAATTACGAAGTCACGCTCGGCTTCCCGATGAAGGCGCTGATCTACGAGCTGGCCGGCGGCCTGCGGCCGGGCCGCACGCTCAAGGCCGTCATCCCGGGCGGGTCCTCGGTCCCCATCATGAATCGCGAGGAGGCCGAGGCGGCCTTGTGTGACTACGAGGGCATCGTGGAGCAGGGCTCAATGCTCGGCTCTGCGGGTTTCATCGTCATGGACGACACGACGGACATCGTGTACGAGGTCTACCGGCTCGCCAAGTTCTACGCCCACGAGAGCTGCGCGCAATGCACCCAGTGTCGCGAGGGCACGGCCTGGACCACCAAGATCCTGGAGCGCCTGCTCAAGGGACAGGGCAAGCCCGAAGACCTCGACCTGCTGCTCGAGCTCTCGGATCAGATGACCGGCAAGACCATTTGCGTGCTTTCCGACAGCTGCGCCGCGCCGATCGTGAGCGGGATCAAGAAATTCCGCGGTGAGTTCGACGCCTATCTGAACCGGAGCCGGGCGCCGGCCCTGGCGGCGTTATGACGCAGGAACTGGTCACTCTCACGATCGACGGAGTTCCGGTGAGCGTTCCCAAGGGGACCATGCTCATCGAGGCGGCCAAACAGGCTGGCGTGTTAGTGCCGCACTACTGCTATCACCCCTCGCTGCCGTCGCCGGCGGTGTGCCGGATGTGCCTGGTCGAAGTGGAGAAAGCGCCGAAGCTGTTGCCGGCCTGCGTGACCGCCGTGGCCGAAGGGCAGGTGGTGAAGGTCCACAGCACCCAGGCGGAGAAGGCCCGCGAGTCGGTCCTGGAATTCCTGCTGATCAACCACCCGCTCGATTGTCCTATATGTGATCAAGCCGGCGAGTGCGAGCTGCAGGATTACGTCTTCCAGGAGGGCAGGGCGGGGACCCGCTACTCGGATTACGCCAAGCGATACAACCCGGTCGAAGATTTCGGGCCCGACGTGCTGTACGTGCCCAATCGCTGCATCCTCTGCACGCGCTGTGTCCGGTTCATGGAAGACGTCGCGAAAGCGCCGGTGCTCAATGTCTCGGAGCGCGGTGACCGCGCCTTTATCGGCATCGACCCGGAGCAGCAACTCGACCATCCCTGGGCCGGCAACGTCGTCGATCTCTGTCCGGTCGGGTCGCTGATCTCGAAGGACTTCCTGCACAAGGCGCGCGCCTGGGATCTCGACAAGACAGCGAGCGTGTGTCCGAGCTGCACCCAGGGCTGCAACATCATGATCGACACGCGCGATGGTGCGGTGGTGCGGCTGCGGCCGCGCCCCAACCTCGAGGTGAACCGCCACTTCATGTGTGACGTGGGCCGCGCGGACTATCGCTGGATGAACCGCGGCGATCGCGCGGAGGCTCCGCTGGTTCGCGAAGGCGCTCGGCTCATCCCTACAGACTGGGATACCGCGTTGGAGCGGCTCGCGGCCCTGGCCAAGGAGACCGGCCGCGTGGTGCTGCTGGCTTCGGGGCGCGCGTCCACGGAATCGCTGGGCTGGTTGCGTCGGCTCTTCGACGGGCGCGAGCTGACGGCGGCGGTCAAGGTTCCGCTCGGAGAGGAGGCGCCCCTCCCGGGCATTCCCGACCTCGCGCTCCGGAAGGAGCGCGCGCCGAATCTGGAAGGCGCCCGCCTCGCCGGGTTCAGCGCGGGGTGGAGCGAAGCGCTCGACCGGATTTCCGGGGCGGTACTCGTCGTGCTGCTCGACGTCGAGCTTGAAGAGTCCGAAGCCGACCGGCTGGCTGCCGCGGGCAGCGTGATCGCGATCACTACCCTCGATGACGACAAGCTCAAGGGCGCTGCGCTGGTGCTGCCCACCACCAGCATGGCGGAAGAGCACGGGACCTACGTGAGTCGCTCGCGCCGCGCCCAGCGCTACAACCAGGCCAAGGCAGCGTCGGGTATGTCGCGGCCGGCCTGGTGGATCGCGGGCGAGGCCTGGGCTTTGGGAGGCAGCGGTCGCGCGGCGCCGGGAACGACGACAGAGGCGCTCACTCGGCTCGGTGAGACCATTCCGGCGTTGCGGGGATTGACCCACGCGGAGCTGGGGCTCACCGGGCGCGTGCTCGACGCCAAGGCGGCCGCGCCCGCGGGAGCGGCGCGATGACGCCCGAATACAAGGGCTTCCTGCTGTTCAGCGTCCTCAAGATGCTGGTGGTGTTCACCGTGGTGATGGTCGGCGTCGCGCTGCTCACCCTGATGGAACGCAAGGTGAGCGCCTGGATGCAGAACCGTCGGGGACCGAACCGGGTTGGTTGGGCCGGACTGCTGCAGCCCGCGGCCGACGGGGTCAAGAACATCATCAAGGAAGAGACGTTCCCCGCCGCGGTGAATCCGGTGATTTTCATGCTCGCTCCGGCGATGGCCTTCGTGCCGGCGCTGCTGCTCTCGGCGGTGATCCCGTGGGCGGCGCCGCTGCCGGTCAACTTCGACACGCACCTGCCGCTGCTGGGCCAGGTGAGCTATCACGGCATGCTCTCGATGGCCGTGACCGACCTCCCCGTCGGCTTCCTCTTCGTGCTGGCCATCAGCTCGCTCGGGGTGTACGGCATCGCGCTCGCCGGCTGGGCCTCGAACAACAAGTACTCGCTGCTCGGCGGACTGCGCTCCAGCGCCCAGATGATCTCTTACGAAGTCGCGATGGGGATGAGTCTGATCCCCGTCCTGCTCATCACCGGCAATGTGAGCTTCGAGCGCATCGTGGAAGCGCAGCAGGCCGGGCTCTGGTTCGTGCTGCCGCTCTTCCTGTCGTGTTTCGTCTTCCTGGTGTCGGGATTCGCCGAGACCAACCGGCTGCCGTTCGATCTACCCGAAGCCGAATCGGAGCTGATCGCGGGTTATCACACCGAGTACAGCGCGATGAAGTTTTCGATGTTCCCGATCTCCGAGTACGCCAACATGGCGACGGTCTCGGCGATGGTGGTGACCCTGTTCTTCGGCGGCTGGAGCATTCCGTTGTGGCATCCGGCGCCGAGCGCGCTCGCGACGGTCCTCACCGGCGGGTTCATTTTCGTCCAGGTGATCTTCTTCATCTTCTTCTTCATGTGGATTCGCTGGACCCTGCCGCGCTTCCGCTACGACCAGCTGATGGCGGTGGGCTAGAAGTTCCTGCTGCCCCTCGCGGTACTCTTTTTCCTGGTTATCGTGG
>CAYNNS010000338.1:0-3600 GCA_964398345.1 uncultured Gemmatimonas sp.
GCAGGTCTTCCGCCCCTGGACGGATTGACGCCACCCGGATGCGAGCATTTGCAGGGATCACCAGCGGCCGGACCGCAAGAGTGTGCGCGGCAATCGGCGTGATTACCAGCGCTTCCACGTCGGGAACGATGATCGGACCTCCCGCAGAGAGCGAATAGGCGGTCGATCCGGTAGGGGTAGCAATGATCAGGCCATCGGCGCTGTAGTTGCCGACGTCCGAACCATTGACCTGGACGTTGAGCTGGATGAGCCGCGCGACGCCGCCCTTGTGGATGGTGACGTCGTTGAGCGCGACGGGCAGCGCGACGGGCTCGCTGCGCGCGGGAACGATCTGGGCCTTGACGGTGTGGCGCTTCTCGGTGACGTAGCGCTTCGTGGCGAGCCGCTCGAGCGCCAGCTCGCCGTCGTCCTTGAGCGCCGCCGTGAGAAAGCCGACGCGGCCCAGGTTGACGCCGCACACCGGCACCGGCGCGCCCTTGAGCATGCGGGCGCCGCGGAGCAGCGTACCGTCGCCGCCGAGCGTGAGCATCGCGTCGAGCGGAGCGGAGCCGATCGGCGCCAAGTGCTCGGGCCAGTAGGGCTCGAGCGGCGGCTCCGAGTAGAGCGTCATGCCGAGGCTCTTCGCACGCGCGGCCATCCCGGGGAGGATGGCCGCGAGACCAGGGTAGCGCGGGTTGCCGATGACCCCGACGTTCATCGCGCCTCGAAGCTCTCCTCGTGATGCAGCGCGGCAATCTTGGCCGCGATGCCTTGACCGGTGAGCCCGAAGCGCTCGAGCTGCTCGGCGCGCGGGGCTTGCTCCATGAGGCGGTCCGGCACGCCGAGGCAGTGGACGCGGACTTCGGGGTGGGAATCCTGGAGCTCGCGGGCGATCATCGCGCCGAAGCCGTTGACGACGGTTCCCTCTTCCACCGTCACCACGAGCTTGCTCTCGTGGGCGACGGACTCGAGCATCATCTGGTCCCAGGGCTTGAGGAACCGGCAGTTGATCACCGCGGCATCGATGCCTTCGCGGGCGAGCCGCTCGGCGGCGTCGAGCGCGGGGAGCACCATCGTCCCCACCGCGAGAATGGCGACCTCGTGGCCTTTGCGAAGCGCCTCCCAGGTCCCGAACGGTACGGCCGGGACGCTCGTGACGGCGGCGGGCTCGGCGGGCGCCTTGTCGCGGGGATAGCGCACCGAGAAGGGTCCCGCGTGCGCGAGCCCGGCGCGCAGCAACCCGATCAGCTCGTTGGCGTCCTTGGGCGCGGTGACGGCCATGCCGGGCACCGCGAGCAGGTAGGCGATGTCGTAGAGGCCCATGTGGGTCTGGCCGTCCTCGCCGACCAGGCCGGCACGGTCCAGGCAGAACAGCACGGGGAGCTGCTGCACCGCGACGTCGTGGATGATGCCGTCGTAGGCGCGCTGCAGGAAGGTGCTGTAGATGGCGCAGACCGGCTTGACGCCCTGCGTCGCTAACCCGCCGGCGAAGGTCACCGCGTGCCCCTCGGCGATGCCGACGTCGAAGAAGCGCCGGGGCCACTGCTTCTCGAAAATGCTGGTGCCGGTGCCGGACGGCATCGCGGCGGTGATCACCACGAACTCGGGGATCTCGGCCGCAAGCGCGGTGAGCGCTTCGCCGAAGACCTGAGTCCAGGTGGGCGGTCCGCTCGCCTGCTTGCGGGGATCGCCGGTGACGGGATCGTAGGCCGCCAGGCCGTGCCACTTTTCCTTGTTGGCCTCGGCGAGCGCGAAGCCTTTGCCTTTTTCGGTGAGCACGTGGATCACGCGCGGGCCCTTGAGTCCCCGCACGAACTTGAGGGTCTCGCAAAGCTTCTGGACGTCGTGGCCGTCGATCGGGCCAAAGTAGCGGAAGCCGAGCTCCTCGAAGAGCATGCCCCGGGAAAAGAGGTTCTTGGCGCTCTCCTCGACGTTCTTGGCGAAGTCGACCACGCGCTCGCCGAAGACGTGGCTGGCCCGGATGGTGAGATTCTTGATGTGCTCGCGCATCCGGTTGGTGAAGGGGCTGGCGACGATGCGGCCCAGCGTCTTGCTGATCGCGCCGACGTTGGGCGAGATCGACATGCCGTTGTCGTTGACGATCAGGATGATGTCGCGGTCGGAGTGTCCCGCGTTGTTCATCCCTTCGTATGAGAGGCCGCAGGTGAGCGCCCCGTCGCCCACGACCGCCACGACCTTGTAGTCCTCGCCGTGGAGGTCGCGCGCGGTGGCCATGCCTAACGCGGCGGACATCGCGGTGCCGGCGTGGCCGGCGCCGAAATGATCGTGGGGGCTCTCGCTGCGGCGCAGGAATCCGGAGATCCCGCCGGCCTGCCGCAGCGTATCGAAGCGGTCGTTGCGGCCGGTCAGCAGTTTCCAGGCGTAGGCCTGGTGGCCGACGTCCCAGACGATCTTGTCGCGCGGGGAGTCGAACTCGTAGAGCAGCGCGAGGGCGAGCTCGACCACGCCGAGGCTCGCGCCGATGTGGCCACCGGTGACCGAGCACGCCTCGATGAGGCGCTCGCGGATTTCCTGCGCGAGTTGCGGCAGCTGATCGCGACGGAGGCTCTTGAGATCGTCCTGGCTCTCAAGGCCCGTGAGCAGGGACATCCGATCCTGGGTGAGAGGAACCTATGAGCGACGCTGCACAATATAATCGGCGAGCGTCTCCAGAGTCTCGCTGGTGACGCCGCTCTTGCGGAGAGCCGCACGCGCCAGGTCGGCGTGGCGCAAAGCCTCCAGTTGCGCGCCTGCCACACCCAACACGCTGACGTAGGTGGCCTTGGCGAGCCGGGCATCCTGACCCGCGGTCTTGCCCAGCTCCTCGCTCGTGGCCGTGGCGTCGAGCAGGTCGTCCGCGATCTGGAAGGCGAGCCCGATCTCCCGGCCGTAGGACTGCAAGGCCTGGAGCAGCGAGTCAGGCGCTCCGGCCGCGAGACCGCCCAGCACGCAGGCGGCCTCGATCAGCGCGCCGGTCTTGCGCTCGTGGATCCGGACCAGCGCGTCGAGCGCCGGGTTATGCCCTTCCGCCTCGAGGTCGAGCCACTGCCCCGCGACCATGCCGCGGATGCCGCTGGCTTCGAGCAGCAGGGCCGCCATCCGGCCGAGAGGGGCGCTCGACAGGGCGAGCTCGCCGGCCGCGGCGCAGAGCTCCTCGATGGCGACCGGCACGAGCAGATAACCCGCGCGTGTCGCGGTGCCGACGTCGAAGCGGACGTGCAGCGTGGGCCGGCCCCGGCGCTGGGCGTCGTTGTCCATGCAGGGCAGGTCGTCGTGGACGAGAGAATAGGTGTGGACGATTTCCACCGCGGCCGCGACCCCGGCGATTCCCGGATGGGTTCCTCGGGCGGTGCGGAAGCTGGCCAGGACCAGCGCGGCGCGAACCTGCTTGCCTGGGGCTTCGAGCGCGTAGGCGAGGGCCTCGCCGTCACGCCCGCCCGGGTGCTCCAGCAGCCGCGCCGAGCGCGCGGCCAGCCGCGCGGTGGTCAGGGAGCGGGCTTCGGCGAGCAGGTCTCCCGCAGCGACGATTCCGGTCATTAGATTCCAAGTTGTACCCCTTCCCGCTCACCCTGCAACCGAGGAGGTGATCCAGTGTCTAATGACCTACGTGAGGCGCGGATT
>CAYNNS010000339.1:0-3581 GCA_964398345.1 uncultured Gemmatimonas sp.
TCCTCGATCGCCGGGCGGACATTTACAAAACCAACGCGCAGAGCGCGGCGTCGGCGCCGGTGCCGGTGAGATAGGGCGAGTGGCGAGTGACGAGTGGTGAGCGGTGAGTGTCAGAAACAATAGCGGCGACGGGGGAAGCTTCCGTCGCCGCTTTCGTTAGTTGCCAACCATCACTCGCCACTCGTCACTCGCCACCCACCTCTATTGCGACAACCGCTTCGGCTCGCCGCTGCTGGGCGGAGACTGCGGTGAGTCGATGTGGCGGGGTGGATTGGCTCGGTCTTCCGGCAGCTGGGTCACCGCATCGCTCGCCTCGGAGATGCTGCGCTTGAATTCGCGGATACCCTTGCCCATGGAGGCACCGATCTCCGGCAGGCGCTTCGCTCCGAAAACGAGCAGCACCACCACCAGGATGATCATGATTTCGCTGAAGCCCAGATTTCCCATATTGCCTCGCTGCCAGCTAGAAAAGCGACTTGGCGACCAGATACGCCAATACGACTCCGATCAGTGAGAGCAAGGACAGCTCCAGACCGACCGGGCCGAGAGTGAAGTGTATCACGAGCAGGTTGATCGGAACAGGCCCGAACTCGGGAGACACGGAATACGTGAAGAACGTTTTGGTCGGGCTGTCCGGAAGCATCGCTTTGATGAACGCGTTCAGATAGCCACCGACCAGAAAGCCGAAGACCAGGACCAGGAAGTAGAACCGAGGCCGCCGGGGACCCTGAGGCATCAGGTGCGTCGCTCCACCACGTAGCTGAGGCTGGCGCGGAGCTGTTCCCGAGCGGCCGATGGTGCCAGCGCCTCGAGCGCAGCTTCGGCGCGCGCGCAGAACGACTGGGCGCGCAGATGCGCGTACTCCAACCCGCCGCATTCCCGTACAGCGTCCACGACTCGCCCAATGTCCTGCTCGCCCGGCTCGGGATTCCCCATCAGCCCGGCGACCGCGTCGCGCTGCGAGCCGGACATGCGCGGAAGCGCGTAGATCAGCGGCAGCGTGACTTTGTGCTCGCGGAGATCGAGCCCCGCCGGCTTCCCGGTCACCGCTTCGGCTCCGGTGAAGTCGAGCAGGTCATCGACGATCTGAAACGCCATGCCCAGGCCCTCGCCGAAGTCGCGCAGCGCCCGGCGTTCCTCCGCGCTGGCACTGCGGGCGCCGACCTCGCAGGCCCCCGAGATCAGCGACGCGGTTTTGGCACGGATCAGGAGATCGTAATCCGCCTCGGAGAACGCGAGGGGATTGTGGGCGAAGAGCTGGCGCATCTCTCCCACGGTCATCTCGTTGGTCACCCGCGAAAGCACCCGGAGCGCATCGAGGTCCTCCAGCCGCACCAGCTCGATGACGGCCCGCGAATAGAGGTAATCCCCCATGATGACGGCGATCTGATGGCTGAACAGCGCATTCAGCGTGGGCATGCCGCGCCGCAGCACCGAATGATCCACCGCGTCGTCGTGGACCAGCGTCGCGACGTGAATGAGCTCGACCACCGCGGCGAGCGCCACGGGACTCCGGTCCGTGGCCCCACCGGTCGCCGCGTCGGCCAGGAGCACCAGCGTAGGCCGGAACATCTTGCCCTGCATCTGCACCAGGTGGGAATTCAGCTGGGCGATCAGCGGAAAATCGGCTTCGATCAGCCGGCGGATTTCCTCGCGGACTGCGTGGAGCCGGGGCTCGATTCCGGTCTGCAGGTCGGCGAGCGAAACCGGCGCGGTACCCGAGGTCACGAGGCCGCCTCCGCGCTGAGGCGCCGGGCCCGCTCCCGCACGTCGAGGAACCGGATGTCCACCGCGAGGGCCTGCTCGTAGAGCGGCAGCGCCTCGCGCCCGCGCCCCTGCGACTCCAGCGAGCGGCCGAGCCAGTAGAGCAGACCGATCTTCTCGTCCTCGCCACCCGGCAATCCGTTGACGGCGCGCCGCAGGACCGCCTCGGCGATGCCGAACTGACCCTGCTCGAAGAACGCGATGCCGAGCTGCTCCGAGGTGCGCAGGCGGCCTTCGCTGGAGCGAAGGGCCTTCTGGAATTCCGCGATCGCCTCGTCGACGAGACCCATCTCCTTGAACGCGATGCCGAGGTCGTAGTGGGCCTGGAAATCTTCGGCCTCGAGGTTGTTCTCGATGCCGCGCTTGAAATCGGCGAGCGCTTCCTGAAACGCCTGGTCTTCATTTTCGATCGGCGCGTTGCGCCCGACCCGCATCCGGGTATCGCGCGGCAGCTCCTCGCCGAGGATCAAGGAGCCGAGATCGACGAATTGCTCGGCCGGCACCGGTGACGTTTCTGGGTCGGGGGCCTCCGGCTCCAGGAGCGCCAGCGCCGAGAGCGCGGCCTGGTTGTTCGCGTCGTGGTCGAGCACCCGGCGGTACACCTGGGCGGCGTGCTCGATGGCACCGGCGCGCATCAGCGCATCGGCAAGATCGACGTACGCCGTCACCAGCATGGGACGGCGGCCCGCGTAATAGGCCAGCTCGACCTGCTTCTGGTACCGGGGAATCGCATTGGGCTCCAGCCGGACCAGATCGCCGCAGACCGCGAGCGCGTCGTCCCAGCGCGATTCGTCCTCCAGCTGGCGCAGGGCTTCCTCGAGTCCGCGGATGCCGGCGGTCCGATCGCCCAGGTTCAGGAGCTGATGCGCCCGATCACGCAGGGTGGCGCCGGGTTCGACGCGCGAGGCGAAATCCGCGGCCGCGAGCGCCTCGTTGAGCTGCAGCAACAGCGGATCGGTTGCCGGCTCCTCCTGTGACACGCCGTCCGGTGCTTCGAGGTCGAACATCGGCGGCTCTTCCGCCGCGGGAACCGGCTCGACCAGCGGCTCGATCGCCTCGGCCTCCTGCGCGGCAGCATGCAGATCGAAGTCGCTGGCGCCGGATACGGTCTCCTCGAACGCCAGAGGGTCTTCCGAGGCCGCCGTCAAATCGAGGGACTCGGCGCCGAGCGGCTCGGGTTCCAGGAGCAGCGTGTCCCCCACGCCCTCGAGTCCTTCGGCTGGCAGGGTTTCCAGGTCGGGACCACCGATCGGCGTGTCGCCGGTATCGAGGAAGATCAGATCGTTGGAGACGGCGCCGTGGTCGCCGGGAGCCGGGGTACCTTCGATCGCCTGGAGTCGCTCCCGGGTTTTCCGCGCTGCCGTGGTATCGCCGCGGGCCTCGAGCTCTCCGGCCAGTTTTTCGAGCTGTTCCTTCGCATCCTCGTTGCGCGAGGAGGCGCGCAACAGCTCCACCAGCATCAGGCGGATATCGGGATTGCCGGAGAAATGATCGGCGAAGAGCTTGAGCGCGGCGAAGGCCTCCTCGACCTGGCCGACGCCGTTCATCCGCTCGAGGTATTCGACCAGGTTCTTCTTCGCCTCGCCGACGAAGTTCTTCCGGGCATGGAGCTGGGCAAGACGGAGATAGGTGGCGGTCCTGCTGGGATTAACCCGGAGGATCTTGCCGCAGAGCGCGATGGCGTTGTTGAAGAACCCCTGCTCGGCGTATAGCGCGGCGGCCTGCTCATCGGCCCGTAATGCGGCGAGAATGTCGCCGGCGTTGAGCTGCAGGTCGCCCACGCGATCCGAGAGCACGAGATCGTCAGCTACTTCCCC
>CAYNNS010000340.1:0-3571 GCA_964398345.1 uncultured Gemmatimonas sp.
CAGCGCGGGCAGCCCGCCGATGAAGAAGAGCGGTCGCCAGCCGAATCGCGGGAATACCAGGAAGTACACGATCGCGGCGAGCAGATAGCCGCAGGCGTAGCCCTCCTGGAGGAATCCCGAGAAGAGCCCGCGCTTGCGGTGCGGCACCTTCTCCATGGCGAGCGAGGCCCCTACGCCCCACTCGCCGCCCATCCCGATGCCGAAGAGCGCCCGGAATAGAAAGAACGTCGCGAAGCTGGGCGCCAGGCCGGAGAGCACTTCCATCACCGAGAAGAACACCAGGCTGAGCATGAGCGGCAGCCGGCGGCCGTAGCGGTCCGCCAGCAGGCCAAAGATCAGGGCGCCGACGGGACGAAAGGCGAGGGTGATCGCAAGGGTCGACGCCATCTTCGCGTCGCTCTGGCCGAACTCCTTGCCGATCGCCGTCAGCGTGAAGACGACCAGGAAGAAATCGAACGCGTCGAGGGTCCAGCCGAGGAAGCTTGCGACGACGGCAGCCTGGGGGGAGCTGCGTTTCATAGGCATGAGTCCGGGTCGCGGGTCTCGGGGTCCGGAAGTTACCCCACGAGCCGCCTATGTCTATCTTCGCAGTCTATGACCCCTCCCTCCGCACCTCGGCTGCTCGCTCTCGCTCTCCTCGTCTCCTGTGGCGGCGAGAAGAATTCCACGACCCCCGCGAAGGTTCCCGAGCAGGCGCTCGCCGCGATCGACACCGCAACTATCCTGAGCCACATCCGGGTCCTCGCCGCGGACTCACTCGAGGGCCGCGGCCCCGGCACCCGGGGTGAAGAGCGCACGGTGCGCTACCTCGAGTCGCAGTTCCGGGCAATCGGCCTCAAGCCCGGGAATCCCGACGGGAGCTACATCCAGCAAGTGCCCTTGGTGGGAATCACCCCGCAGGGCTCGCCGGTGCTCAGCTTCGCGAAGGGGGGCAGGCAGCAGACGCTCAAGTGGCGCGATGATTTCGTCGCCTGGACCAAGCACGTCGCGCCGGAAGCCAGGCTGGAGCGCTCCGGGATCGTGTTCGTGGGGTATGGCGTCGAAGCGCCGGAGTTCAACTGGGACGACTTCAAGGGACTCGACGTCAGCGGCAAGACGCTGCTGGTGCTGGTGAACGATCCGCCGCTCCCGGACACGACCCAGTTCGGCGGCAAGGCGATGACGTACTACGGTCGCTGGACCTACAAGTACGAGCAGGGGATGCGACACCACGCGGCCGGGGTGCTGATCGTCCACGAGACCGGCCCAGCGGGTTATCCCTTCGCCGTGGTGCAGGGGAAGACCGGCGAGCAGTTCGACCTCGTCACCCAGGACAAGAACCTCGGCCGCTCGAGTATCGAAGGCTGGATCACGCTCGACCGGGCCAAACAGCTGCTCACCCTGGCGGGCCAGAACTTCGACTCGCTGAAGGCGCGCGCCGCCACCCGCGGGTTCAAGCCGGTAGCGCTCGGCGTGACGGTTTCGGTGACCATTCGCAACGGGCTCCGCACCGTCGGGTCCCGCAACGTCGTCGCCCGGCTCGAGGGCAGCGATGCGAAGCTCAAGGACGAATACGTCGGCTACACGGCGCACTGGGACCACTTCGGGATCGGCACGCCGATCAACGGCCGCTCGATCTACAACGGCGCGCTCGACAACGCGAGCGGCCCCGCGGGACTCCTGACCCTGGCGAAGGCGTTCGCGGCGCTGCCGCAGCCGCCCCGGCGCTCGATCCTCTTTCTCTCCGTCACGGCGGAAGAGCAGGGGCTGCTCGGCTCGCAGTACTACTCGGTGGCGCCGCTCTACCCGTTGGCGAAGACCCTTGCCGCGATCAACATGGACGGGCTCGACGTGGCGGGAAAGGCCAAGGATCTGGTGGTGGTCGGGCTGGGTGCGTCGGAGCTGGACGACTACGCGAGAGCCGCGGCCGCCGAGCAGGGTCGCGTGTTAGTGCCCGACGCCGAGCCGGAGAAGGGGTTCTACTACCGCTCCGACCATTTCAATTTCGCCAAGCAGGGCGTGCCGGCGTTCGATCCCGAGTCGGGCGTGGACGTGGTGGGCAAGCCGGCGGGGTACGGGATGCGGAAGCGCGAGGAATACACCGCGAACGACTACCACAAGCCGTCCGATCAGATCAAGCCGGACTGGGACTTGAGCGGGGCCGTGGACGACCTGCGGCTCTTCCTGGCAATGGGGTATCGGGTCGCCCAGGCCGCGCGCTTTCCCGAATGGCGGCCCGGCAACGAGTTTCGCGCTACGCGCGAGGCCCAGCTGAAGCAGCCTGCTCCGACATCCCCTTGACCGCGGCGCGGTTCACCAGGATGCGGATGTTGTTGCTCTCGAGGTCGACGGGGAGCATGTAGAAGTAGGGCGTGATGGGCGGGTAGCGGTTCATCAGCCCGATGATCTCCTCGCCGTCCGCAAAGACGACCCGCACCCGTTTCGCGCCGACCAGGCGGGAATCACCCGGAACCACGTCGCGGGATTCCTGGTGCTCCTTGCGACCTTCCGCGGTCTTCACGAAGAAGAGCGCCTTGGCGTCGGCCAGGGCAATCTCCTCGGTCTTGCCGCTGTCGGTCTTGAGATGGCAGCGCGGTTTCTGGGCGTCGACGTCGAGGCTCAGCCCCTTGATGACTTTGCCGTTCTTCAGGTGGGCCACGATCAGATGTCCGAGCATAAGCTCTAGTCCAGTTCGTCGAGTGACTTCGGCCAGTCGCCCTTGAGCAGACGGGAAAGCGCCCGGTCTGCCAGGAGTCGACCGCCGGTCTGGCAGCGGGTACAGTAGTTGGTCTCGTTGTCCGCGTAACGGATCCGCTGCACCGGAGCGCCGCAGACCGGGCAGGGCTGGCCGTAGCGGCCATGGACTGCCATCCCCTCGCGAAACGCCGTCACCTTCTCGGGGAACTTTCCCGCCGCGTCACGGCGCAGGCGCCCGGTCCATGCTTGCAGCGTGGTGATGCAAGCGGCGTGCAAGCGGGCGGCGTCGGCGTCGCTCAGCCTCCCGGTGAGCAGCAGCGGTGAAAGCTGCGCGGCGTGCAGAATCTCGTCGGAGTAGGCATTGCCGATCCCGCTGAACAGCCGCGGATCGGTGAGCGCGCGCTTCAGAGTGTGGTTTTCGGAGCGCAGGCGCGCGCTGAAGGCTGCGGGCGTGCTGGAGAGGACATCGATGCCCCCGCGATCCAGTTTCTGGAGTTCGGCTTCTCCCTGCACGAGGTGTAAGGAAGCTCTACGCTTGCTGCCGGCTTCGGTCAGGGTGAGGAAGCCGTCGGGAAAGTCGAATGCCACCAGGGCGTTCTTGCCCGGGGGCTTTGCACCGCGCCCGAGCCAATGCAGCCTGCCAGCGATCATCAGGTGGAAGACGAGGAAGCGCTGCTCCCCGAGGTCGAGGACGATCCGCTTGCCCACACGCCGGAGTGCCTCGACCCGACGGCCGATGGCCGAGCCGAGCGGCGGCTCGACGGTACGCAGCAGGAAGGGACTCTGGAGCCGGATCGCCTCGATGGGTTGGCCGAGCACGCGGGGTGCGAGTGCTTCGAGGTAGACCGTGATGTCGGGAAGCTCGGGCACGACGCGGAAATCTATTACGTTCCCC
>CAYNNS010000341.1:0-3560 GCA_964398345.1 uncultured Gemmatimonas sp.
ACACCAGCTAGGCAACCCACGGGGCTCCCACGACCCCGAACGCGCATCCCCAACTCGACAAGAGCGGCCGCAGCGCGGTGATCCATAACTGCATCATCGAGAACGCCGCCCATCTGCGCCAGGTGCTCGAGCGCCGCGGCCACAGCTTCGAGTCCGAGACCGACACCGAGGTGCTGGCGCATCTCATCGGGGTGTACTACGGCGGCAACCTGGAGCGCGCGGTCGAACAAGCGCTCTGGGACATCGAGGGGGCCTACGGCATCGCGGTGATCTGCGCGGACGAGCCCGATACGCTGGTCGCGGCCCGCAAAGGCTCGCCGCTGCTCATCGGCGTGGGTGACGGGGAGTACTTCGTCGCCTCGGACGCCTCGGCCATTCTGGAGCACACCCGCAGCGTCGTGTATCTCGACGACGGCGAGATGGCGGTGCTCACCCGCGAGGGCTACCGGGTCCGCAACCTGACCCAGACCCACGTCGACAAGCCGGTCAACCAGATCGAGTGGGATCTCGCCACGATCGAGCGCGGCGGCTACGCCCACTTCATGCTCAAGGAGATCTTCGAGCAGCCCGACAGCCTCACCAACACGGTGCGCGGGCACCTGCTCGAGGAGGAAGGCAGCGCGCGGCTGCGCGGGCTCAATCTGAACGACGAGGAGCTCAAGCGGTTCACCCGGATCGTGATCACCGCCTGCGGCACCTCCTGGCACGCGGGCCTGATCGGCGAGTACCTCTTCGAGGAGCTGGCGCGGATTCCCTGCGAGGTGGAATACGCCTCCGAGTTCCGCTACCGCAATCCGGTCGTCGACGAGTCGACCCTGGTGATCGCGGTCTCGCAATCGGGCGAAACGGCGGACACGCTCGCCGCGGTTCGCGAGGCCAAGCGGCGCGGCGCCCACGCGCTCGGTCTGGTCAACGTCGTGGGCTCGAGCATCGCCCGAGAGGTGCAGGGCGGCCTCTATCTGCGGGCGGGCCCCGAGATCGGGGTCGCGAGCACCAAAGCCTTCAACTCCCAGGTCGCCGCGCTCGCGATGGTGGCGCTCAAGCTCGGCCGGTTGCGGGTGCTGACGCTGCTGCAGGGTCGCCAGTTCATCCAGGCGCTCCAGGCGCTCCCCGACCAGATCCGCAGCGTGCTGGACCGCGCCGCCGACGTGGAGCGGCTGGCCGACCGCTTTGCCGGCGCGCATAACGCGCTCTACCTCGGCCGCGGCGTCAATTTCCCGGTGGCCCTCGAGGGCGCGCTCAAGCTCAAGGAAATCAGCTACGTCCACGCGGAAGGCTATCCCGCGGCGGAGATGAAGCACGGGCCCATCGCCCTGATCGACGAAAACATGCCGGTGGTCTTCATCGCTCCGCGCGACGGCGTCCACGGCAAGATCGTCAGCAACATCGAAGAGGTGAAAGCGCGCGGCGGCAAGGTCATCGCCATCTGCACCGAGGGCGATTGCGAGATCGCCAGGCTGGCCGATGCCGCGTTCACCATCCCGGCGACGCACGATCTGCTCACCCCCATACTCGCCAGCGTTCCGCTGCAGCTCTTCGCCTATTACGTGGCGATCCGGCGCGGCTGCAACGTCGACCAGCCGAGGAACCTCGCGAAATCGGTGACGGTGGAGTAGGGGAACGGCGCGAACGGCGAACGGGGCGATCCGGCTACGGACCGCCCTTTTCTTTTGCGCCGGATGTCGTAGGTTCGGCTCTTCCCGTTCGCTGTTCGCCGTTCGCCGTTCACCCCGCTCCCCATGCGAGTTGTTCTTCAACGCGTCAGCAGCGCCTCCGTGACGATCGATGGCCGCGTCACGGGAGCGATCGAGCGCGGCTTCTGCCTGCTCGTAGGGTTCACCCACGGCGACACGCCGGCGGTGGTGAGCTGGATGGCAGAGAAAGTCGCGGGGCTCCGGGTGTTTTCGGACGCCGAGGACAAGATGAACCTTGCCTTGTCCGAAGTGGGTGGGGCCGTGCTGGTGGTGAGCCAGTTCACCCTGTACGGTGACGCGGCCAAAGGCCGGCGGCCTTCCTTCATCGACGCCGCGCGACCGGAAACCGCCATTCCGCTGTACGATCAGTTCTGCAATGAATTCCGGACCCGGGGCCTCAGCGTTGCGACCGGTGAATTCGGGGCGATGATGCAGGTCGACATCCAGAACGACGGTCCCGTGACGCTGGTGCTGGAGCGATCGGCGTGAGCGCGCATCCCGTGGTGCTGGCCTCGGGCTCGCCCCGGCGGCGCCAGCTGCTCGAGATGCTCGGCCTCCACTTTGTGGTGTCCCCGGCGAACATCCAGGAGCTCCGGCTACCGCGCGAAGCGCCCGCCGCGTATTCCCGGCGCCTGGCCCGGGACAAGGCTCGCGCCGTCCCGGGGGCCTGGGTGCTCGGTGCCGATACCATCGTGGTGCTGGATGAGGAGGTGTTGGAGAAGCCGAACGACGCAGCGGACGCGTTGCGCATGCTGCTCCGGCTCAACGGCCGCCGCCATGAGGTGATCACCTCGATCTGCGTGGTGGCCGATGGCGTCGAGCACGAAGCCGCCGACACCACCGCGGTCTATTTCCGGCGCCTGGACCAGGAGTTTCTGAGGGATTACGTCGCCACGGGCGAACCGCTCGACAAGGCGGGCGGGTACGGGATCCAGGGTTACGGCGCTGCCCTGGTCGAGCGGATCGAAGGGGACTTCTTCAGCGTGATGGGGCTCCCATTGCGCCTGGTGCTGGAGCTGCTGGCCCGCGCAGGGTGGCAATATCGTTTCGGTGATCGGTGATCGGTGATCGGTGACCGGTCTACGGGACCGCGTTTGACACGGAGTCCTCGCGCTTGCGCCGAGCGTCGGCGCTGTCGCTGACGCGCAGGGCCGCGCCGATTCCGGTTGCTCCCGGAAGTCCCGTTTTGGCCAGTGCGCTCTCCCGCGCCCGGGCCGAGAGTGGGCGCTTGGCCGGCTCCGGCTTGCCACCGCAGGAGGCCAGGAGGATCACTAACCCGCTGAGCAGGACCTGCTTCACGCTTCACGCTCCAATCGATAGGCGACGACCGGATCCTGACGGCCCTTCAGCCGCAGGTCGTCGCGCCGCCACGCCAGCCCCGCGTCCCGTGTCACGCGGTCTCGCACCTGTTGGCTGAGCACGACCTCGCCTGCCGCCGCCATATCACAAAGCCTCGCGGCGACGTTCACCACATCACCGATCACCGTGTATTCGAGCCGGCGCGGACTCCCGATCGTCCCCGCGAAGGCTTCGCCATGATGCAACCCGATCCCCACGCCGAGCTCCGGGCGACCCGCCGCCGCCCAGGCGGCGTTGAGGTCGACGACACTGCGTTGCATGGCGCGTGCCGCCGCCAGGGCGGAATCGGCGTCATCGGCGCTAGCCAGGGGTGCGCCCCAGAGCGCCAGCAGCGCATCGCCAATGAACTTGTCGACGGTGCCGCCGTGCTCGAATACCAGGTCCACCATGGCGGCGAAGTACTCGGAAAGCTGCTCGGCCACTGCTTCGGGAGGCAGGCTTTCCGCGAGACCGGTGAAGCCCCGAACGTCGCTGTACAGCACCGTCACGGGCCGGCGCTCGCCGCCC
>CAYNNS010000342.1:0-3489 GCA_964398345.1 uncultured Gemmatimonas sp.
GCCGGGCTACGACGGCGAGGACGTCGAGAGAGTCATCAAGGCGCTCTACCGCAACGCCGGCGGCGACGTCGGGAAGGGGGCGCGCGGCATCGTGTGCATCGACGAGATCGACAAGATCGCGCGCAAGGGCGGCGGTCCGTCGGTGACGCGCGACGTGTCGGGCGAGGGCGTGCAGCAGGCGCTGCTCAAGATCCTGGAGGGCACCGTCGCTTCGGTCCCGCCGCAGGGCGGCCGCAAGCACCCCCAGCAGGAATACATCCAGATCAACACCAAGGACATCCTGTTCATCTGCGGCGGGGCCTTTGACGGGCTGGAGAAAATCATCGAGGGGCGGCTGGGCCGGCAGCAGATCGGCTTCGCCGCGGCCACCGAGCGCGACCGCGCGCCCGAGCTCGACAAGAAGAATCCCTTCTGCCACGCCGAGCCCGACGACCTGCTGCGGTTCGGGATGATCCCCGAGCTGGTGGGGCGGCTCCCGGTCGTGGTACCGCTCGAGTCGCTGGACGAAGACTCGCTGGTGCGCATCCTCATCGAGCCCAAGAACGCGATTACCAAGCAGTATCAGAAGCTGTTCGAGCTCGAGAACGTGGGGCTCACGTTCGACCCCGAGGCGCTCCGCGCGGTGGCCCGCAAGGCGCTCAAGCGCTCCACCGGGGCGCGCGGGCTCCGGGCCATCCTCGAAACGGTGATGACCGACCTGATGTTCGACCTGCCCTCGCGCGACGACGTGCGCGAAGTGCTGGTGACGCAGGGCTGCATCACCGACGGCAATCCTCCCACGGTCGTCACGGAGCGGCCCCGCCAGATCCGCGAGGCGTGAGAGTCGAGTTCGTCGGCAGCTTCCCCGATCCCCTGCATCAGCTCCACCCAAAGCTCCCCGAAATCGCGTTCGTCGGCCGCTCCAACGTCGGCAAGTCGAGCCTGCTCAACGCGCTGGTAGGCCGCCGGGCCCTGGCACGGGTCAGCGGGTCTCCCGGCAAGACCGAGCTGCTCAACGTGTTCCGGTTGCCCACCGGGTATTTGCTGGATCTGCCGGGTTATGGCTATGCCAAGCGCTCCAAGGCCGCGCGCAGCCGGTTCGGCAAGCTGCTCGAAGGGGTGGTATCGCGGCGAGCGTCCTTGAGCGGTGTCGTCTGGCTGCTCGACGTCCGTCACCCGCCGTCCGCCGAGGATCTCCGCATCCGCGAGCTGCTGGCGGTGGGCGAGCGGCCGGTGCTGGTCGTGCTCACCAAGGCGGATAAGCTCAGCCCCACCCACCGCGCCCGTGCCCTGCGCGAGCGCGGCCACGAGCTCGGCATGGCGGCGGACGAGCTCCTGCTCACCAGCAGCAGCAGCGGGCTCGGGATCGACTCGCTCCGGGAGAGCGTGCTGGCGGTGGTGGGCGCGGGGTGAACGCGTTCGAGCAGAGCCTCACCGTGGCGGCCGGTGACATCGACGGCGTGGGTCACGTCAACAACGTCGTCTACCTGCGCTGGATGCAGCAGGCGGCCACTGCGCACTGGGAGCTGGTGGCTTCTCCCGCCCTGAGGGCCACGGTCCACTGGGTCGTGATTCGCCACGAGATCGACTACAAGGCGCCGGCTTTCGAGGGCGAGCGCCTCGTAGTGCGGACGCGGGTCGGCAGAGCCACCGCGGCGACGTGGGAGCGGCACACCGAGGTGCGCATGGTCGAGGGAGACAAGCTGCTGGTCCGCTGCCGCAGCGTCTACGTCGCCCTGGACCCCGCCACGTCCCGGCCGCGCCGGGTCGACACCGAGCTGATGGCGCCCTTCGGGGCCCGCCCGGCAACCCAGCCGCCTCCCTAGCGCGTTCCCGCCACTGGGCGTAGTGTATGGCTCCAAATTCCCCCAGCGGAAACCGTCTTTCCCTCACGGAGGCACGCATGTCCGCGCGTCGTTGGTACTCGTTCCTCGCCCTGACCGCCGTCTTGGGCGCCTGCGCCAAGCAGGCGGAGCAGCAAACCGCCGCCGCTCCGCCCGCGGTCGACTCGGCGGCCGTGCGTACCGCGATGGGCGCTCTCTGGCAGAAGTGGATCGCCGCCGACACCGCGGGCAATTACACGGCGCTGCTCGGCTTGGTCGATGACAGCGTTCGGGCGGACATCCGCGGCATGCCGGTCGTCATGGGCAAGGCCGGGTTCCAGACGTTCCTCGACGGGATGAAGGGCACCAAGGTCAGCGCGGAGACGGTCACGCCGGACATGACCATCCCCGTGAGCAACGAACTCGCCTACCAGAACGGCAACTACACCGAGACGATGACCAGCAAGGGCAAGACCTCGACCGACTACGGCCGCTATGCGCTGGCGATTCGCAAGGGGCCCGACGGCCAGTGGCGCTTCGCCTACGTGATGGCGTTCGCCGATTCCACCGTTGCCAAGAAGAAGTGAGGAGCCGACCCATGCGACGCATTGCGATGCTCACACTCGCGGCCGTAGTGGTCGCCGCGGTGACCAAGGCACAAACCGGCGGCGCGCCCGCCGCGACCAAGGTCGATACCGCCGCCGCGATGGCGGGGATCGACTCGCTGCGCGTGCGGTTCATGAGAATGCAGCTCGCCGGGGACACCAGCATCGTCAACCTGTACACCGATGCCGCCACGGTGGACCTCTACGGTGTTCCGCGCGCGAAGGGGAAGGCGGCGATCGCCGCCGCGACCAAGATGGACTTCGGGATGCGGAAATACACGGTTTCCGAGATCACCCCGATCGCGACCACCGTCCGGACCAACACGGGCGGCAGCCAGATCGGGACCTATCATGACATGCACGACGTGCAGGGCAAGAAGGACCCCGAATGGGGCCGTTCAGTGGTCGGGTTCGTCAAGGGGTCCGCAGGCAACTGGCGAACGAGCTACCTGATGGCGTTTCCGGATTCGACGAAGGTCGAGAAGTAACGAGTGACGGGTGGCGGGTGGCGAGTCACTCGCCACTCGCCCCTCGTCACTGTACTCTCAGCACGTCCTCCAGCGGTCCCGCGTCACCTAACCCGATCAGCCGGATCGCGTACCCGATCTCCCGCCGGATCCGCGGCCAGCTCATCCTGACCCGCGCCGCCTGGGCCCGCAGCCACTCGTATTGATCGTGTTCGGCGCTCAGCCGGACCTGGGCGCCGCGCGCCACGAACGCCGCGAAGACCGGGATCAGCACCACCTCGTTGGCGGTGTGCCGGTAGAAGGCCTCGGTACGGCTCAGGCTGTAGAGCCGCTCGGCGGCCAGCCCGGTTTCCTCGCGCAATTCCCGAAGCACCGTGGCCACCGGCAGCTCCCCGGCGTCGATGTGCCCGTGCACCGCCTCCCAGGAGCCCGGTGAACGGCCACCGGCGCTCCGGCGCAGGCAGAGGACCTCGAGCTCCGCTCCGGCGCCGCGCAGGACCAGCAGGTCAACGTACGCGACGCGCAGCGGCGCCGCCGAGCCGCTCACACCCGCCGGCGGCTCAGGGCGCTCTCGAGACGAGCGGCGAGCGCCTTGGCGCGGAACGGCTTGGTGAG
>CAYNNS010000343.1:0-3471 GCA_964398345.1 uncultured Gemmatimonas sp.
TGACATAACCCGCTGGTCCCGTCGCCTCGACCTTGGCGACCAGGGTGGTGAGCTCCCGGGCCTGCTGCGCGGCCCGAAACTCCGCGGTGAACTGCGGCAGCGTGGTTGCCGTGGCGGTGCGCGGGATGCCCGCGCCCCGCGCGATGGCGGCGAGGTCGCTGCCGGTGGACGTGGCGGTGGGGAAACCGCCCACCGAGAGCAGGCTCTCGTTGTCGAACACGACGTGGAGCAGATTCTTCGGACGGTAGCGCGCGAGCGTGGTGAGGCCGCCCAGGTTCATGAGCAGCGAGCCGTCGCCGTCGAGCACGACGACCGGGAGCCTCGGGCGACAGAGCGCGATACCCAGTCCGAGCGACGAGGCCAGCCCCATGGCGTGCTGCAGATAGAAGAAGTTGGTCCGATGCCCGAGGGACTGGAGCTCCGCGGCGACGGCGCCCATGATGGTGACGACGACCGAGCGCTCCAGCTCGGCGTAGATCGCCTCGAGCGCTTCGATGCGCTTCATGGGGCGGCGAACTTCGCTGGGTCGAGCACCACGTGCATGATCCGGTTGCGATTCCAGGTGTAGGTCACGTGCACCAGGCCGTCCTTCGCCTGGATCACCGCGGGGTAGGAGTACTCGCCGGGGGCGGTCTCCAGCTCGAGGAGCTTCTCCCAGACTCTGCCGTCAGGTGAAATGGCGAGGCTGAGCGGCGTGCGGGCCGCGCTGTTGTGGTTGTACACCAGCAGGTAACGGCCATCCTTCAGGGCGAGCGCGTCGACGCCCGAGTTGGGATTGGGAAAATGGGTGAGCGTCAGCGGCCCCCAGTGGCGGCCGTCGTCGAGCGACCAGGTCTCGAAGACATAACCCGCGCGCGTGCGGCCCATGGCCTGGAGCCGGTGATTGGGATGCAGCAGGATCGCCGGCTGGATGGCCTCCAGCTCGGGTCCGTTGGGCGGAGCGGGGTGGACCACCGCCCAGGTGCGGCCGGAGTCGGCGCTGAGCTCGAAGTGGACGCGCCACACCGGATCGGCGTCGGTGCTCTCGGTGCTGCTGCCGCTCACGATGAGACCGCTGGCGAGCTGCACCGGCTTGTTCTTGATGGGCCCCAGGATGCCGTCGGGCAGCCGAGTGGGCCGGGTCCAGGATTGGCCGCCGTCCTTCGACGCGATCCACATCCCCCGCCAGCGCGCGGGGCCCGGGCCCACCTTGTAGAAGAGCCGGAGGGCCCCGTCGGGCCACGGCGCCAGCACGGGGTTCCAGCAGGGAAAGCGCCGGCCATCGGGCTGTACGCCATTGGCCACCGCAACGGGCGCGGTCCACTGGCCATCCACCAAACGCGAGAGCCAGATCTCGACGTCGTCCGCGCCCTCGTGGCTGCCGCCGAACCAGGCGACAACGAGGCCCTGGGGCGTATCGGCGATGGTCGACGCGTGCGCGCTCGGGATCGGCGCGCCGGTATAGATGAATTCGGAACGCACGATGCTCGGGTGGGTGAGGCCCGACTGCGCGCCGGCGCGTGCGGCGAACAAGGCGAATAAGGCGGTCAGGCGGACTGGCGGTCGGGCGGTCATCTTACTCTTCCCACATCAGGTCGCGGGAGAGCAGCAGCGCCACGGGTCGGCTCGCGGAGTAGGCGAGCGTCTGGGCCTTCGCCACCTGCTTGCCGACCTGCTCCGGAGCGTCGAGGCAATCGTACGGAATCCGCAGCGCCTGGAGCACGTGCTCGGTGACGCCGCCGCCTTCGGTTTGCCAGGGATCCTTCTCGCCGAAAGAGCCGCGCTGGCTGATGAGCATGAGCAGCGGAATGCGGTAGAGCTGGGCGCAGGAGACAATGCCGTTGATGGCGGCGAGGAGGCCGTGGTTCTGCATCAGCATCGCCGACTTCACCCCGGCAAAGTGAGCACCCGCGGAGATACCGACGCCTTCTTCTTCCTTGGCCAGACGCACCAGGGTCATCTCCGGGTCGTCCTCGGCCATGCGGATCAGGTGGACGAGCCAGGTTTCCGGCAGCGCGGAGACGACGCGCACGCCGCAGGCTTTGAGCGCCTGGTAGATCAATACGGAGCTGGAGACGGAAACCGGCATGGGGCGAATGGAGCGCGGCCGTGAGCCCCCGTCAAGAGGTCCTATCCGGCCATGGTATCGATCATCCTGAGATCCCAGTTTTTCCGATCAAGCCAGGACTCGGGAGGGGAATCATCTCGCAGCGACTTCACCAGAATACAGGGACACCCATGGGCCCGCGCTGCCTGGTCGATCGGGTACCAGCCTCTCGCGGTCAGCCGGTCGACCGCGGTGGCAGGGAGCATCGCACCCCAAGCGAAGCAGCGCCGGAAGCGGCCGGCATCGAAGGCCCGGTCGATCAGGGCGATCTGCACTTCGGGGGAGGTGGCCTCGAGGTCGACGATTCTCGCCGGCATTCCGTCCCACGGGACCGGGACCTGCAGGACAAGGTATCCCTCGATCGGTCCGCTGCCGTAGCAGAGGAATCGGTAGGAGCTCAGCGGGGACCGGTAACGCCAGGCGAGGTACTCGGGGTCCCGCAGGTGCCGGATGCTTCCGTCATGGCCGAGCCGCTCGATCAGCTCACACATCGCGGCGATTGGGGGAGCTTGCTCCACCGCAAAGCCCCCGCCTGGTCCGTACCGGTCGAGCTGCCGAAAGGGCCAGCGTTCATCGCGGGACAGCAGCCAGCGGCTTTCCCCCAAGCGCCAGAGGAACCGGGCCGAACCCAGGAATTCCCGGAAGCGGCGCTGCGGCGAAGCCCGGCCGTATCCAATCGGCTCGAGCGGTCCCGCGCTCCTCCAGCCCATGGCGAGGGAGCCGAGCACGGTCACCTGACTGCCGCTCAGGTTGAGCACGTAAGAATCGCGCCGGGCCAGGTCGTCGAGCGCAGTGCGCATGAGGAGGCTCGCCAGACCACGATTGCGATGCTCGGGCGCGATGAAGAAGTCATCGGCGACCGGCAGGGTCGTAACGACTCGCGCGGCTCCCTGTCCCGATTCCCAGCGGGAGCGGTAGAAGCCGCGTGCGCCGACGACCTCATCTCCGGCGAGTGCGAGGTAGATGTCGGGGGACTCTCCGGCATAAGGATTCTCGGGGTATTTCCACTCGAAATAGCGGACGGCCCGCTCGTGACCGCGGCTCCAGTGCCGCTGCTCCAGGTCAATGAAGCGATCGCGAAACTCCGGGGTGTAGCGCACGATCCGGTAGCTCATCCCGAGGCTCGCTCGCGCTCGAGAAAGCGCAGGATGCGGTTGATCGTGTCGAGCTCGTCGAGCAGCTCGAGGCGGGTCGGATCAATGGAGCGGCCGAGCCGCTGCTCGATCCAGAGGACCAGGTCGAGCAGCGCCACCGAATCGATGAGCCCGGAGCGGATCAGGGAGGCGTCGTCGCCGGCGTTCGGGAGCGCCACGCCCCGGCTCTTCAGGAACTCCAGCAGCGCGGTTCGCTCGTCGGTCACACCCACTATACTAGCCGCATGGTCA
>CAYNNS010000344.1:0-3465 GCA_964398345.1 uncultured Gemmatimonas sp.
CCTGGCACGGTCACCACGCCGCCGGGATGCAGCGAGAGGTGGCGCGGCGTGCCCACCAGGGGGGTGGCCATGCGGGCGAGCCGCTGCCAGCTCGCGGGAAGGTCGAGCCCGGTGAAATTGGGGTGCTCGGCCAGCAGCCGGTCGATGGGCTGGGCGTCGCTGTACCAGGGAATCCTGCGGGTGACTTCGCGGATCTCTCCTGCCGGCCGCCCGTGCACCTTGGCCACCTCGCGCAACGCGCCGCGCAGCTTGAAGGTGTTGTGGTTGGCGACCATCGCCGCGCGGGGGCGGGGGTAGCGCTGGAACACGTAGGCGAGCACCTGGTCGCGCTCGTCCCAGGGAAAGTCGAGGTCGATATCGGGGGGATCCTTGCGCTCGGGATTGAGAAAGCGCTCGAAGAGGAGCCCCGCGCCGAGCGGCTCGACGTGGGTGATGCCGAGGCAGTAGGAGACGATGGAGTTGGCGACGGAGCCGCGGCCGCAGTGGGTGGGACCGTGCTCCACGATGTCCTTCACCACCAGGAAGTAATCGGCGAAGCCCTTCAGGGCGATGATCGCGAGCTCGTGCTCCAGGCGGTCGCGGGTTATGGGAGCGATGCTGCCGTAGCGCCGCTGCGCGCCCGCGTAGGCCAGCGCGCGCAGCTCGGCGAGCGCATCACCTGCCTCGGCGAAGCGGGGCGGCACGATGCGCTCGCCCAGCGGAATCCGGTAGCGGCAGCGCTCGGCGAGCTCGCCGGCCCGGTCGAGCGCGTCGGGGACGTCGGGGAAATGGCGGGCGAGCTCGGATGTGGGTTTGAGCCAGGAATCTCCGTCGGTCGGGCGGACCGGCGGACCGGCGGACTGACCGCCCGACCGCCCGACCGCCAGTCCGCCATCCGAGAGCGTCTGATTCGCCGCGATCGCCGCGAGCAAACGGTGCCGCGCCCAGTCCTCCGGTTGCGCGAATCTCACCGCGTTGGTCACCACCGGAGCGATCCCGAGGCGCCGTGCGGCGGCCAGCACAGCGTGGCGCTGCTTGCCGGGCCGGAGCTCGGCGTAGAGCTGCTCGGGGCCGCTCAGCGCGGAGATTTGCTCGAGGAAAGGAACGCTGGCTGAGAGGAGAATCGTGCCGGCGCGATCCGCCGCGAGCAGGGCAGACAGGCGGTTTGTCCGCCGGTCCGCCGGTCCGCCTGACCGCCAGTGTATCTCCGTGATCGCCCGACAGACCGCGCCCCAGCCGCGTTCGTCCTCCGCCAGCGCCACGCACTCCTCGTCTCCCAGCACCAGCTGTGCGCCGAGGATGGGACGCAGGCCAGCGGCCTCGGCGGCCTGCTGGAATTGCACCGCGCCGTACACCGCGTTGGTATCGGTGCAGGCCAGCGTGCTGAAGCCGTGCGCGGCGGCGGCCTCGACCAGGACGTCGGGGCTGCTGGCCCCCGCTCCCAGGGAAAACCAGGAGTGGACGTGCAGGTGCACGAACATCGCATCAGCTGTACTGCATGGCCGGCAGACCGGCGTATTTCCGGAGCAGCGAGAGCTGCCCGATGTGGTAGCTGTCGTGCTGCACCAGGAAGGTGAGCATGCCGAGCGTGGTCTTGGTCGCGAGCGGGAGCTGGGTGGTGATGGCGGTATCGAGCTCCTTGGGGGTGATCCGGTGGAGCCGCTCGTCCAGCGCGTCGTTCACCTCGCTCCAGGCCCGGTCGGTCTGCTGCAGCGTGGGCCACTCGCTGATCTCGTCGATGCCTTTCCAGTTGCCGGTGTAGCGCTCCAGGGGATTGGCGCGCTCGACGCCCAGGGTCTTGAGCAGGTAATAGCGCGATGCGACGAGGTGGGCGGCGACGTAGGCCGGGCTGTTGCAGTCTTTCGAGGGACGCAGTCCGGCCTTGGCGTCGCTCAGGCCTTCGAGGCAGTTGCGGAAGAGCTGGGCGTTCATGCGCAAGGTTTCGGCGAGCGGGGCGATTCGCGGGTCCATGGTTCTGCTCCGGTTGACTGTGACGGGCCTACGGTTGACCGTTCTGCATGCGCGCAATCGTTCTGCTGGGTGCCGGTGGCGTCGAAGTGCTCGCGCTCCGGAGCGTCCCGGATCCCGTGCCCGGAGCGCATCAGCTGCGGGTGCGGGTCCATGCCGCGGGGCTGAACCGTGCCGACGTGCACCAGCGCCGGGGAAGTTATCCGGCGCCTCCCGGCTGGCCCGCCGACATTCCCGGCATCGAGTACGCCGGCGCAGTCGAGTCGCTGGGGTCGGGGGTGACCCGCTGGAAGCTGGGCGAGCGGGTCATGGGCCTGGTCGGCGGCGGGGCGCACGCCGAATACGTGGTGGTCCACGAGGACGAAGTGCTGCCGGTGCCTCCGGAGCTTTCGTGGAGCGACGCGGCGGCCATTCCGGAAGCCTTTCTCACCGCCTACGACGCGCTGCACACCCGCGGGCGGCTCAAGGCCGGGGAGCGGCTGCTGCTGCACGCGGTGGCGAGCGGCGTCGGCACCGCGGCGATCCAGCTGGCCAAGGAAACCGGCGCGATCGTCCTGGGCACTTCGCGCACCCGCGCCAAGTTCGAGCAACTCATCCCCCTGGGGCTCGATCAGGGGATCGACACCAGCGCGGAAGGGTTCCGCGACCAGGTGACCCCGCCGGTGGACCTGATCCTCGACGTGCTGGGCGGGCCGGCGTTCGAGGACAATCTCGCGGTGCTGGCTCCGCGCGGCCGGCTGGTGCTGCTGGGCTTCCTGCAGGGGCCGCTCACCCCGCCGGCAAGTCTCGACCGGATTCTGCGGCAGCGCCTCGAGGTGATCGGCAGCGTGATGCGGGCGCGCGGGCTCGAGGAGCGCGTGGCGCTGGCGGCGGAGTTCCGGGTTAGGGTACTGTCCCTCTTCGGCTCCCACGTGGCCACCGAGGAGCCGCTCCGCAGCGCCGGCCGGCCCGAGCGGCGGCCCGGCTCGCTGCACCCGGTGGTGCAGGCGGTCTTCCCCATGGCGGAAGTGGCCGCGGCGCACCAGGCCATGGAGCGGAACGCCGGCGTCGGCAAGATCGTCCTCACCTGGTAGGAGTGTCGCATGCCCCGAATGAGCGTCGCGGCCGGGCTGGTGCTGCTGGGCTCCTCGCTGGCGGCGCAGTCCGTCCCGCCGCGCCCCCCCGCCGGCGACAAGCCTGCGGTGCTCTGGAGCAAGCTCGAAAAGAGCGTCGCCGAGCTCGATGCGCGGCTCGACGGCGTGCTGGCGCTGGCGATCAAGGACCTGAGCGACGGGCACACGCTGCTCTGGCACGCCGATGAGGTGATGCCGACCGCCAGCACGATCAAGATCGCGGTCCTCGCCGAGCTCTACCGGCAGGAGCAGAGCGGCAGCGGCGCCCGTTTGCGCGACGGCTACGTGGCGGACAGCGCCGACGTGGTCTCGGGGAGCGACATGCTGGGAGGGATGAGCTTCGGGGTGACGCGGCTCACCAATCGCGACCTGGCCACGTTCATGGTGGGCGTGAGCGACAACGGCG
>CAYNNS010000345.1:0-3458 GCA_964398345.1 uncultured Gemmatimonas sp.
GACGATGCACTTCGGACTGCTGCCGCGTGCCAATCGCGGAGTCTTCGCGATCAACGAACTGCCCGATCTCGCCGGCAAGATCCAGGTCGGGCTCTTCAACATCATGCAGGAGGGGGACGTCCAGCTCAAAGGCTATCCGGTGCGCCTGCCGCTCGACGTCCTGCTCCTCTTCACCGCCAACCCGGAGGACTACACCGCGCGCGGCAAGATCATCACGCCGCTCAAGGACCGGATCGGTGCCGAGATCAGCACCCATTATCCCCGCGAAGTCGAGCTGGGAATGGCGATCACCGCGCAGGAAGCCTGGACCGCGCGCGACGGGCAGGCTCCGGCAGTGCGGGTGCCCGAGCTGGTGCGCGAAGTGGTGGAGCGCGTCGCGTTCGAGGCGCGCAGCGACAAGCGGGTGGATCGTCGTTCCGGGGTGAGCCAGAGGCTACCGATCAGCACCCTGGAAAACGTGGTGTCCAGCGCCGAGCGGCGGGCCCTGCAGCACGGCGAGCGCGAGGCGGTGAGCCGGATCGCCGACATCTATGCGGCGCTGCCCGCGATCACCGGCAAGCTGGAGCTCGAGTACGAAGGCGAGCTGCAGGGATCCGAGAGCATCGCCAAGGAGCTGATTCGCCGGGCGGCACTGCGAACCTTCGTGGGCCGCTTCGGCGATCCCGACGACGAGCGGCTCGATCGCATCGTCGCATGGTTCGATCAGGGCTCGGCGCTCAAGATCGCGGGGGACGAGCGGTCCGCGAGCGCGGTGAAGGCGTTCGGAGTGGTGCCGGGTTTGCTGCAACTGGTGCACGACATCGGCCTGGCACCGGCGAGCGATCCGGGCGTTGAGGTGGCGGCGTGCGAGCTGGTGCTGGAGGCGCTGGCGGCGCAGAAACGGATCACGCGGAGCGAGGATTACGGGTACGGGGCTGTGGTTCGCGGGAGGCCTGGGAGCGGGTAGGAGGGTAGGAGGGTAGGAGGGTAGGAGGGTAAGTGGGTAAGGCCCCCCCTCCTTCCCTCCTACCCTCTTACCCTCCTACCCTCCTCTTCCGGCCAGCGCCGCTTGGCGTACTCGACAATGACCCGCGTCGTCTCGTCCAGCCCCAGGTTTCCGGTGTTCAGCACCAGGTGGTAACTGGTCGCATCGTCCCAGTCGCGGTGATAGTTCTGCTTCACGTAGCGGGCGCGGTCGGCGTCGGTCTCCTGCAGCAGTCTGCTCGCCGCCTCGTGGTCGAGACTCAGCCGCTGCATTGCCGCGGCGATCCGGAACGGCAGCGGCGCGACCAGCTTGACGTGAATCGCGTCGTGCTCCCCGCCCGCGGAAAGCACCGCGGCCCCGGCCCGCCCCACCATGACCGCACGCCCCGCGGCCGCGACCTCCGCGACCACTCGCTCCGTCACGCGAACGATCCGGGCCTCCTCCGGCTCGGGCACCTTTTCGCCCGCGCCGGAAAAGAGCTCGGGCACCGAGCGCGCCAGCGCCCGGGTCAGGCGCTCGAGGAAGCCCGGCGCTCGCTCTTCCTTCCGGGCGACTTCTTCGGGGGCCAGTCCGGCGCGCCGGGCCACTTCGTCGACCATCTCGTTGTCGACGACGCGCCAGCCGAGCGCTGCGGCGACGCGCCGCGCGACTTCGGAACCGCCGGCACCGAATTGCCGGGAGATCGTGATGATCACGAGTCCTCCGTTCGCAAATCCGGCAAGGCTGGCACGCCGGAGGCTGCAGCGTTGAGTGGTGCCGGGGTTCTCCGCAGCATCCGCCACGCCGTGAGCGACGCGGCGACCAGACAAAGCGATCCGCCGATCAGAATCGCGACCGAGGTCCCCAGATGCTCGGAGATCCAGCCCATCTGGAGTGAGCCGAAGGGTGCCATCCCCACGACGATGAACGAGTAGAAGCCGACGACCTGGCCGCGCAGCTGATCGGGAGCACCGGTCTGCAAGACGGTGTTGGACATGATGGCCGACAGGGCCATGCTGAGACCCGCGAGCATGACGAGCGGCAGCGCCACGCCGAGGCCGTGGACCAACCCGAGCACCACCAGCGTGGCGCCGAGAGCTACGGCGGCCAAGACGGCGGTCGCTTCGCGCCGGAAGCGGTGGCCCACGGCGGCAACCGCGAGTGCACCGGTCGCGGCGCCCATGCCGAGCAGCGAGGTCAAGGCGCCATAGCCGCCCGCGCCGGTGTGCAGCACGTCGCGCGAATAGACCGGAAAGATCGCGATGAACGAGCTGCCGAACACCGTGATCACCGCGATCAGAATGACCAGGGCGCGCGGCCACGCTGATCCGAAGATGTGTCGGATGCCATCGCGGATGCCGGGCCGCCGCGCCGGCCGCTCGGCCGTTCCCCAGCTCGAGAGCGGGACTTCGCCGGGCCGGATCATGAACAGCCCGATCAACACCGCGAGGAAACTCACGGCATTCAGGAAGAAGGCGACGGCCGCTCCCGCAATCGCGAGAATGGTCCCCGCGAGCGCGGGGCCGACCACGCGGGAGACGTTGAAGGCGGAGGAATTGAGCGCGATGGCGTTCATCAGGTCGTCGCGCCCCACCAGCTCGCCGAGATAGGACTGGCGCATCGGGATCTCGAAGGCGCTGACGAGTCCACCCAGGAACGACAGCGCGTAGATCCAGCCGATCGTGATGTGGTGGAGCGCGGTCAGCAATCCGAGCGCCAGCGCCTCGAGGAGAAAGAGCGTCTGCAGCAGGATCAGGGCGCGGCGGCGGTTCGCACGATCGGCCACGACACCGCCGTAAAGGGTGAACAACAGCACGGGAAGCGAGCCGAGGGTCGTGACCAGACCGACCCGCAGCGCGGAGTTGGTGAGCTCCAGCGCCAGCCAGCCCAGCGCGACGGTCTGCATCCAGGTGCCGCACAGGGAAACCAGCTGCCCGAAGATGAACAGCCGGAAGTTGCGATGACGGAGGGCGCCGAAGCTGGTGGCCGGCATTCTCGAAAGTTATCAGCTATTAGCTTTCTCTCATGCGGTACACGACGTACTCGAAGCTCCTCCCCGGTTTTGCCGACGCGGTCAATCTGCAGGCGCTACTCGATCAGCTGGGAGATTTCCTGTTGCAATCGGGATTTGCGGGAGGACAAGGGGACTGGCCCTGGTGGGCAGAGCCCGGTGACGGAGGCGAGCGTTCGCTCGACGCCCTGAAAGACGCGATCCTCCGCGCGCTCATGGAGTCCGGTCAGCTGACCCCGGAGATGCTCAAGTTCCTGCGCGGCGAATCCACCGGCGACGCCGAGCGTGACGAAGCGCTGACCCGTGAGCTGGGAGCTTTGCTCGACGCGATCATTCAGCGCCTCGCCGATGAGGGTTACCTCAACGTCAAGGAAACCCCGCAGGTTCCGCAGGGGTACTCGTCGGTCCTCGGGCCGGGCGGCCAGGCCGCCTCCGCCGCCCAGCAGGTGCAGTTCAACCTCACCGAGAAGGGCATCGATTTCCTCGGCTACAAGACGCTCAAGA
>CAYNNS010000346.1:0-393 GCA_964398345.1 uncultured Gemmatimonas sp.
GGGGAGCCTGCCCCAGTGGACCAACGGGGTGGCGGTGCGGGTGGCGGGGCTTTACCTGCTCGCCGGAGGTAGTCCTGATTGGAGAGGTCGTGGGGATGAGTGATCTGCTGATCCGCGGCGGCCGCGTGATCGACCCGTCCCGCAACACCGACGGCCCCGCCGACCTGCTGATCCGCGACGGCAAGATCGACGCCGTGGGCCGCAACATCCCGCTGGCCCAGGGCGTCGCGGTCATCGATGCGGCCGGCAAGGTGGTGGCGCCGGGGCTCATCGATCTCCACGTCCACCTGCGCGAGCCGGGCTTCGAGCACGCCGAGACGATCGCGAGCGGCGCGGCGGCCGCGGCGGCGGGCGGCTTCACCGCCGTGTGTGCGGTGCCGAACACCGATCCGG
>CAYNNS010000346.1:403-3453 GCA_964398345.1 uncultured Gemmatimonas sp.
GTGCGCCAGGCGATCCGCGCCGGTCAGGCGCGGGTCTATCCGATCGGCGCGGTGTCCCTGGGCCAGAAGGGCGAGCAGCTCACCGAGTTCGGCGAGCTGGTCCAGGCCGGCGCCGTGGCCGTGAGCGACGACGGCAGGCCGGTCCGCTCCAGTCACCTGATGCGCACCGCGCTCGAATACGCCAGGAGCTTCGGGATCCCGGTTGCGGACCACTGCGAGGACCTCTCGCTCGGCCAGGGCGGCGCGATGCACGAAGGGCTGGTGTCGGCGCGACTCGGCTTGAAGGGTATCCCGGCGGCGGCGGAGGAGATCATGGTCGCCCGCAACATCATCCTCGCCGAGCTGACCGGCGGGCACGTGCATCTCTGCCACATGTCGACCCGCGGCTCGGTGGAGCTGATCCGCTGGGCCAAGAGCAAGGGACTCGAGGTGACGGCGGAGGCGACGCCGCACCACTTCACGCTGACCCACGAGCGCTGCGAAGGCTACGACACCAACGCGAAGATGAATCCGCCGCTCCGCGAGGCGGCCGATCGCGACGCGATTCGCGCGGGGCTCAAGGACGGCACCATCGACTGCATCGCCTCGGATCACGCGCCGCACCACTACGACGCCAAGGAGCGCGAGTTCGACGAGGCGCCCAACGGCATCGTGGGACTGGAGACGGCCCTCGGGTTAGGGATCCGCGAGCTGGTGACCACCGGCGTGCTCACGCTGCCGGAGCTGCTCGCCCGGATGAGTACCCTGCCGGCGCGGGTCTTCCACCTGCCCGGGGGAACCCTCGCGGTGGGTGCGCCCGCCGACGTCGTCGTCTTCGATCCCGGCCAGCGCTGGGAAGTCCGGCGCGAGGAGCTGCTCTCGAAGAGCGGCAACAGCCCCTTTCTCGGCGAGACTTTGCAGGGACGGGTGGAGTGCACCGTCGTCGGCGGGCGTGTCGCATATCAGCGGCGACCGAGTCCTTGACGGCAAGGAACCGAACACGTTTCGCTCTTGCGGCTTTTCATTAGATTGGAACGAGTTGCGGAATTCCGTGCCGATAATTCCTGAGGTATGAATGAGCGAGTCCAAGCCCCACAACCTCGCCGAAATTGAAGACTTGCTCGCCTCCCGGCAGAAGTTGATGGGCTGGCTGGACCGCCTCGACGAGGCCGGTCCCAAGGCGCCTCGGTCGGTGCGTGCCAAGGTGCAGGCCGATTATCGGGCGCGGCTGGCGCAGGTCGTCTCCCAGCTGTCCACCCATGGGGATTTAGTGGGCTGGGGGCTGGCAGGGCTGGGGGCCGGGTCGGGGGAATTCAAGAAGCTGCGCAAGGAAGAGGAATGGATTCGCGCCGAGGCGGAGCTGCGCCACGCGGTCGGCGAGTACACCGACGACGAGTGGCAGCTCGTGGAGCTGGAGAGCTCCGGCAAGATCGACGAGTTCGATCAGGAGCTGTCGCGGCTCTCCGGAGAAATCCACCGGCTCGAGGAGGTGCACGGCCTGATCACCCCCGAGGTCGCGACTCCCGTCGAGACCTCGCCGCCGCCCGAGCCCGAGATCATCCCGGAGCATTTCGAGGTCCAGAATCCTCCGGTCCTCGAGGAAGCGCCGACCCTGCAGCTGGTGCGCGAGCCCGAGCCCCAGGCGCCGGCCCCGCGTCCCGAAGCGCCCCGCTTTACCCCCCGGGGCGGTGCCCAGCCCAAGCGCGACTCCGGTGCGAGCCGTGCGATTCCGTTCCCGCCTCCCCAAGCGGCCTCCGCGTCGGCGCTCGCCGCGCCCCAGGACGAGTTGGCGTTCCTCCGGTCGGTGACGCTGGAGACCCCGTCGCCTCAGGCCCGCCCGAGCGCGCCCGCTCCAGCCGGCGAGCGCGAAGACCGCGCCACCCAGCCGATGGCGAAGACGCTCAAGTGCGCCGAGTGCGGGTCGCTCAACCGGCCGACCGAGTGGTATTGCGAGCGCTGCGGCGCGGAGCTGGCAGCACTGTAAGAGGGAAAGAGGGAAAGAGGGAAAGGGGGAAAGAGGGAAAGAGGGTCAGAGGGTCAGAAAAAAGGGGCCCGGCGAGCGCTGCCGGGCCCTTCGTGTTGCCGTAGGTCCTGCCCCCCCCTGTCCCTCTTTCCCTCTTTCCCTCTTTCCCTCTACTTCCCCGCCACCTTCTTCGCCAACCGGCTCTTGTGCCGCGCTGCCGTGTTAGGGTGGATGATGCCCTTGCGGCCCGCGCGATCCAGCTGCTTCTCGGCCTCGAGAAACGCCGGCTTCGCGTCCTTGGTCCCGATCAGGCTGCGGAGCTTCTTCATGGCGGTGCGGAGGGTGCTGCGCTGGCTCCGGTTGCGCGCCGTCCGTCCGGCGGCCTGGCGCAATTGTTTCTTGGCGGATTTGGTTCTCGGCACGTCGGTTCTTTCCCTGGTGGTTGGTCTTGGCGTTTAGCGGGCTAAGTATAGCCGCAGCAATATCTTGACGCAAGGGAAAGCGGTTGACTCCTCCCCGGCTCCGTGGCTAACTTCCGCCAACCCAAGCGGGCTTGCCGCGCTGCGCGATTTCATCCTGCTGCTTCCCGTTCTGGTCTTCTCCGTCGTCGCCCACGAATACGCGCACGGCTATGCCGCCCTCAAGCAGGGCGATGATACCGCGCTGCAGCTGGGCCGGCTCACGCTCAATCCGCTGCCGCACATCGATCTCTGGTTCACCATCCTGATGCCCGCGCTGCTCTGGTGGGCCTCGCACGGCAGCTTCGTATTCGGCGGCGCCAAGCCGGTGCCGGTGCGCCCCGATCGCTACCGCAACTTTGTGAAGGGCGACATCATCGTTTCGCTCGCTGGGATCTTCACCAACCTGCTGATCCTGGTGTTTTGCGCCCTGCTGTTCATCGGGGTCGGGTTGCTGGCTCGGGCCTTTCCGGGCGCCCACGACGTGATCGAGACGGCGCAGCGGATGCTCTTCTGGGGCGTTGCGCTCAACCTCATGCTGGCCGTCTTCAACCTGATCCCGCTGCCGCCGCTCGACGGCTCCCACGTCCTCTTCCACCTGCTGCCCGGGGCGCTGCGGCAGCGTTACCAGTTGGTACAACGGCTGGGGC
>CAYNNS010000347.1:0-3448 GCA_964398345.1 uncultured Gemmatimonas sp.
GCCTGTGGTCGGGGTTGCCGTGGCGACCTGGGTGGCGGGGTTCGACATTTTCTACTCGTTACCCGACGAGCAGTTCGATCGCGACCACGGCCTGCACTCCGCGGTGGTGCGGCTCGGCCTAACCCGCAGCATCCTGCTCGCCAAGCTGCTCCACGGCCTCACCATCCCCGCGCTCGCGCTCTTCGGCTGGGGCGCGGGGCTCGGCCCCTGGTACTTCGTGGGCCTCGCCGCCGCCGCGGTCATCCTGGTGTACGAGCACGGCCTGGTGCGCCCCGGCGACCTTTCCCGGCTCGATGCGGCGTTCTTCACCCTGAACGGCATCATGAGCGTCACGGTGTTCGGCTTCGCGCTGCTGGATCGCGTGCTCTGAGTCGGGGCTACCCAACGCGGAAAAGGCGGGCCCTTGCAGGACCCGCCTTTCGCTGCTCGGTGTTCGCTCGAACTATGGCGTGAGAATCGAGGGCCGGCCCCAGCCCCAACCTCCGAACCCCACTACCCGGTTCGCGATGACCCCCATCACCAGGAAAACCACGACGGCCACGACGATGACCACGAGGGCATAGCCAGGGGCCTTTTCCTGGGGCGCCTTCATGAGCATCGGCAGCCCGACGAAGAACAGGTAGAGCGAGTAGAGCGCCCCTAGAATCGCGATAATCGCGAGGCTGGGAATGATGTTGAAGACCCCTGCCACCCAGGCGGCGGTCGAAGAATAAGCGGCAACCTTGAGCGCCTGGACCTGATTCTTCTGCGCCCCGAAGTTCGGTGCCAGGGCATCGATGATGAGACCGATGACGAAGGTGCCGACCAATGCACCGCAATACGACACTGCCGCGTACGTCAGTCCGGTTCCGACGGGAGCCTTGAACGCAACTCCCATCACGCTGCCGAACCCAATCAGAGACCACCCGATGAAGCTGGCAACCGCGGGAATGGCCGCGAGCGGGATGACGTACCCGGTGTAGATGGACCCCGTCGTGGCCGGCTCGGTCTCGATCGTTGCCCATTCCGTCTTGGGCGTCATCAAAATGCCCTTGACTCGGTCTACGAGAGCCATGCGCTCCTCCTTCAAGGGGTCGAGGTGGGAAGCCTGCTGACAGAAGGTACTGCCTCCCGTACATTCTCGCCCATGGACCAGCCACCTCCTCACGAGCCGCTCCCGGGTCCGCTGCGCAAAGAGTCGCCGCAGCCCAAGCCCCAGCGGCTGCCACCCCGGCCTCCGCCCAAGGCGCCCCCCAGCCACCCGGTCCGCCGTCCCACGCCGAACCGGCCCCGCGGTCGGTGAGCCCGGGCCAGTTTCCGGTCGTGCTCGCGCTGACGGGAGCTTCCGGGGCGCCGTACGGCCTGCGGTTGCTGGAAGTGCTGGCGCGCGAGCGCGTCCCCACGTGGCTCATCGTCTCGGGTCACGGCTGGCGGCTGCTCAAGCAGGAATGCGGGATCGGGACACCCGCCCGGCTCAAGCGCGCGACGGGGGGGAACTGGACGAGCGTCACCCAATTCTCCGACGACGATCGCGGGGCCAAGCCGGCGTCGGGCTCGCAGCGCACGCTGGGCATGGTGCTCTGTCCCTGCTCGATGGGTACGGTCTCCGCCATCGCACAGGGGTCGAGCCGCTCGCTGATCGAGCGCGCGGCGGACGTCACCCTGAAGGAACGCCGCAAGCTGATCCTGGTGCCTCGCGAGACGCCGCTGTCGCTGATCCATTTGCGCAATCTGGTCCAGATCACCGAAGCCGGAGGCGTGGTGGTGCCGGCCGCACCCGGCTTCTATCATCGGCCCACGCGGATCGAGGAGTTGGTAGACTTCATCGTGCAGCGCGTGCTCGACCAGCTCGGGCTGGAGCTCACCATCGCCAGGCGCTGGCAGGGCTAGACAGTGACCCGTGACCCGTAACCGGTAACCCGTGTATACCACCTGTCTCTTCTGCAACGAGGACCTCGGCCGCAACGCGGTGCTGCCGACCTTTCCGGTCGGCGAGCGGCTCGCGTTCGATGCCAAGCTCGGCCGGCTGTGGGTGATCTGCCCGAGCTGTCACCGCTGGAATCTCTCGCCGCTCGATGAGCGTTGGGAGGCGGTGGAGGAATGCGAGCGGCGCTTCCGCGCCACGCATCTGCGCTACTCCACGGACAATATCGGACTCGCGTTCCTGCGCGAGGGCCTTGCCCTGATCCGCATCGGACCGGCGCTCAAGCCCGAGATCGCGGCGTGGCGCTACGGCCGGCTGCTCAATCGCTGGCTACCAGGCTTCAACCGCGATCCGCTCCTCCGCCTCGCCCGGCGCTGGCGTCAGCTGGGTGAGCGGGCCGCGGATGTGACCTTCCGCAAGCTGTTCGGACTGCACCTCGGCTACGACGTCGGCACCTGGCTCCGGATCCATGGCCGCGGTGACCGCGTGCTCGCCGTAACCGCCGCGGACGATGGGACGACTGCCGTGATTCGTTCCCGGCACCTCGATCACTCGGCACTGATCCGCCCCGATCCGCGCGAGCCCTGGCAGATCCGGGTCCACCACGACGGCGGGCTCACCACGCTGAATGGCCAGTCCGGTCTCCACGTTGCCGGCAAGCTGCTCGCGGTGCTGAACGGCCCGGGGTCCGATGAAGTCGAAGTGCGCTACGCCGTGGGCAAGCTCGAGGACGCGCAGAACCCCGATGGATACTTCGCTCGGGTCGCGGCGATCGCGATGCGCTCGAGCTGGGGTCGTTTTCCGGATGTGCCGGCCGGCACCGTGATCGAAGAGCCGCCGGCGTCGGAGGCCGAGCGCCTCGCCCTTTCGATCACCAAGCGCTCGTTCTGGGGCCGGGGTGGAATCGGCAGTGAGCCGCTGACCACGCTGCCGCGGCTGCCCCTCGTCGATCGCCTGGCGCTCGAAATGGCGGCCAACGAAGACACCGAACGGCGCGCGCTCGAGGGCGAGCTCTCGCTGCTCAAGGCTGCATGGCGCCAGGCCGAAGAGATCGCCGCAATCTCGGACGGGATGTTCAGGGACGACGCCTCTCAGCTATCAGCTATCAGCTATCAGAAGCAGCCGCTCAGCCACCCCCTGATAGCTGATAGTCGGTAGCTGATAGCTGACCTGTGCGCCTTGGTATCATCGCGGACACGCACGGCCTGCTCCGTCCTGAGGTATTCAACATCTTCCAGGGAGTCGACCGGATTCTCCACGCCGGTGACATCGGCACCAGCGACTTGCTGGCCGACCTCGAAGCGATCGCCCCGGTGACGGCGGTCTGGGGCAACACCGACGGGTTCGACCTGCGCGGCCGGATCCCGGAAGTGGTGGAGACGAGAATCGAGGGCTTCGATTTTCTGCTGATCCACGGGCACCAGCTCGGCGTACCCTCTCCCGAAAAGCTCAACCAGGCGTATCCCGCCGCCGAAGTGATCATCTTTGGACACACACACAAGCCGGTGCTCACCATCGTGGATCAGGTGGTGACCGTGATGAATC
>CAYNNS010000348.1:0-3445 GCA_964398345.1 uncultured Gemmatimonas sp.
CAATCCGCTGGTCACCACGCCCGACGGCTCGGTGCTCGCGCTCGACGCCAAGATTTCCGTCGATGACAACGAGCTCGACCGCCGCCTCGATCTCGCCGCGCTGCGCGACGAGAGCGCCGAGGCGCCCAGCGAGGTCGCGGCCCGCCAGGCCGGGCTGACGTTCATCAAGCTCGACGGCAACGTGGGCTGCGTGGTCAACGGCGCCGGGCTGGCCATGGCCACGATGGACCTGGTGAAGTACTACGGCGGCGAGCCCGCGAACTTCCTCGACATCGGTGGCAGCTCCAACCCGGAGAAGGTCGTCAACGCGCTCCGCATCATCACCGCCGACCGCAACATCAAGGCCATCCTCTTCAACATCTTCGGCGGCATAACCCGCACCGACGACGTGGCGAACGGCATCGTGACGGCCACCCGCCAGTTCAAGGTGGACCTGCCGATCGTCATCCGGCTCACCGGGACCAACGAAGCCGAAGCGTTCCGGATTCTGCAGGGCGTCGGCATGCGGGCCGTGAGCGACATGGACGCAGCGGTCAAACAAGCCGTGGCGCTGGCGCGGGAGGCCGCGTGAGCATCTTCGTGAACGACCTCACCCGGCTGGTGGTGCAGGGCATCACCGGGCGGGACGGTTCCTTTCACGCGAAGCAGATGCTGGAGTACGGTACCCAGGTGGTCGCCGGGGTGACGCCGGGCAAAGGCGGGCAGCTGTTCGCGGGCAGCGTTCCGGTCTTTCACACGGTCGCCGAGGCGGTCGCGGCGACCGCGGCCAATACCTCGGTGATTTATGTCCCCCCGGCGCTCGCCGCCGGGGCAATCGCCGAAGCCGCCGATGCCGGGATCAAGTTCATCGTCTGCATTACGGAAGGCATTCCGGTGCTCGACATGGCACGGGCGCTGCCCTTCGTGCGGGAGCGCGGTGCCCGGCTGCTCGGCCCCAACTGTCCGGGGCTGATCACGCCGGGGCAAGCCAAGGTCGGCATCATTCCGGGGCAGATCTGCACGCCGGGCCGCGTCGGGCTGGTGTCCCGCAGCGGCACGCTGACGTACGAAGTGGTCAACCATCTAACCCGGAACGCCATTGGACAGAGCACCTGCGTCGGGATCGGCGGGGACCCCATCATCGGGACCAATTTCATCGACGTGTTGCGCGCCTTCCAGGACGACCCTGGCACCGACGCCATCGTCATGCTCGGCGAAATCGGCGGCACCGATGAGCAGAAGGCGGCCGCCTTCGTTGCCGACTATGTGCGTAAGCCGGTCGTCGGCTTCATCGCGGGCCAAACCGCTCCCAAGGGCCGGCGCATGGGCCACGCCGGCGCCATCATCTCTGGCGCCTCGGGAACCGCCGAGGAAAAGTTGCAGGCCTTCCAGGCGGCGGGTATTGCCATCATGCGGCGCCCCATCGACGTCGTGGAGCTGGTGCAGGGCATTCTCCGCTGACCTCAGACCTCGGATCACTCGACCATGGCCGGAACTCGAACTCTCGCGATCGTCAAACCCGACGCCGTTGCCGGCGGCAAGCTCGGTAGCATTGTGGCGCACCTCGAGCGCGAGGGCTACCGGCTGCGTGCCGCACGGCTGACCCGCCTCTCCCGAAACCAGGCCGAGCGCTTCTATGAAGTGCACCGGGGCCGGCCGTTCTACGATGAGCTCGTCGCTTTCATGAGCAGCGGTCCCTGCTTTCCCATGATTCTGGAAAAGCCCGACGCCGTCGCGGCCTTCCGGGCGAGCATCGGCGCGACCGACCCGTCCGAGGCAGCCCCAGGAACGATCCGGAAGCTCTATGCCGAATCGAAGGGGAGAAACGCCGTGCACGGCTCGGATAGCGACGCCAATGCCGAGCGGGAGATCGGCTTCTTTTTCAGCGAGTCGGAGCGCGCGGAGTTGATCTAAGTGCAGCACCGGTGTAGGTTTAGCGGCTATGCTTCAAATAGATGTTCGCGAGCTCCGGAAGGGTCCGGTCGCGACACAAGGCAGGCTGGAGCCGCGGGACCAGTTGTTCGAAGGGCTCGGGATCAATTTGCTCAGTCCGGTCTCGGTGAGGGGACTGCTGGAGTCGGCTGGGCATGGCGGGTATTTCTGGCACGGGAGCTTTGCCGGCCAGGTTCAATCGGTCTGCAGGCGGTGCCTGGAGGAGTTCGTTACTCCTATCGAGCGCTCGGTTGAAGTGATCTTTTCGGCCGATCCCGAGCTCCAGGACGACCCGAGCGTCTACCCGCTGTGCGAGCCGGTGGCTCAGGTGGACCTTCGCCCCGCCCTGCGCGAAGAGCTGGCGCTCGCGGTCGACGCGTTTCCGCTGTGCAGGGAGGACTGCCGCGGCTTGTGTCCGCGCTGCGGCGCTGATCTCAATTCCGGACCGTGCCAGTGCGGCAGCGAGTCCGTCTAGACGAGGGGATGTTATGGCGGTTCCCAAGCGAAAAATGTCGAAGCGCAGAAAACGGCTGCGGCGTGGCCATCACTCGGGCGCCGGCATGCCGACGCAGGCGTGTCCGCGCTGCGGGTCTCCCAGGCTGCCGCACCGGGTTTGCGGCTCGTGCGGCTACTACGCCGGGAAGAAGCGACTCGAGGTCGAGGACAGCTAAGGGTGATCCGCGTCGCGCTCGACGCGATGGGTGCCGATCAGGCCCCCGGTACCGAGGTCGATGGCGCGGCGCTCGCGCTCAAGGAGCTTCCCGCCACCTTCCGCCTCCAGCTCGTGGGTCCGGCCGCAGCGCTCGAATCGGCGTTGTCCCGGCATCCCGACCTTGATCGCGACCGGGTCGAGTGTGTCGAAGCCCCTGAAATCATCGGGATGTCGGAGCAGCCGCTCCAGGCGGTGCGCCGCAAGCGCAAATCCAGTCTCGTCGTGGGTATCGGCCTGCTCGCCGCGGGTCATGCCGACGCCTTCATCTCCGCCGGAAACACCGGTGCCATTCTCGCGGCGTCGACCGTCCATCTCGGGCTGCACGACGGCGTCGAACGGGCGACGGTCGCGACGCTGCTGCCCACGGTCGGCGAGCCCGTGTTACTGCTCGACGCGGGGGCCAATGTCGATTGCTCCGCCAAGGAGCTGGTCGGCTTCGCGCACCTTGGCTCGGTCTACATGCGCGATATCATGAACCGGACGCGCCCGAAGGTGGGCCTGCTCAACGTGGGGGAAGAAGAAGCGAAGGGCAGCGCGATGGTCAAGGAAGCCCACCGGCTGCTCGGGCAGGATTCCCGCATCAACTATGTCGGCAACGTGGAGGGCCGCGATCTGCTTGGCGGTCACCCCAGGCACGGCCAGCTCGACGTAGTGGTGTGCGACGGCTTCGTCGGCAACGTGGTCCTCAAGTTCGGCGAGTCGCTCATGCTGCTGGTGCGCCACGTCGCCGAGCGGTCCGCGCCGGAGCTTTGGGCCCGGAAGGAAATCCGCAGCGCGTTCCGCGTCCTCGACTACTCGCAGTATGGGGGAGCGCCCCTGCTC
>CAYNNS010000349.1:0-3406 GCA_964398345.1 uncultured Gemmatimonas sp.
CGCACGACAACAATCGCGATGCCGTGGGAATGACGCTCAAGCTGTCGCAGAACGTGCTCAACACGTTCGTGGACTGGAAAGCGCAGCTGATCCACGACCTGCACGAGTCGGTCGCCTATCTCTATGACAACACGATCGGCGATGGGCCCTACAACGCCTGGCTCGACCCGCTGGTGACCAACGAGTGGCAGATGATCGGCTGGAACAACGTCCAGGAAATGACCCGGATGGGAATGCCGGGCGTCTTCGCGTTCGGCACCTTCGACACCTGGAGCCCGGGCTACCTGATGTTCATGGCGGCGACCCACAATGGAATCAGCCGGCTCTACGAAACCTTCGGCAACGGCGGGACGGCGGAGACGCTGGAGCGCACGCTTTCTCCCAACGAAACCTCGCGCACCTGGTACCGGCAGAACCCGCCGCTCCCCAAGGTCAGGTGGTCGCTCCGCAACAACAACAACTACGAGCAGACCGGGTTACTGGTCTCGCTCGGCTACATCGCCACCAACCGCGAGCTGATCCTCCGGAACTTCTACGAGAAGAGCAAGCGCTCGATCCTCAAGGCGAAGACCGAGGGGCCCGCGGCGTATGTGCTGCCGGGTGACACCCGGCGCCCGGGGACGCAGGTCGAGCTGCTCAAGGTGATGCAACGGCAGCACGTGGAGATTTCGAGAGCGACGGCGGCGTTTACGGTGGCGGTCAAGCGGGCGGGCGGGCGGACGGGCGGTCAGGCGGACAGCTCGGTGACCACCCGGTCCTTCCCGGCGGGGAGCTACCTCATCCGCATGGACCAGCCCTATTCGCGCATCGCCGACGCGGTGCTCGACTATCAGTACTGGGCTCCCAACGATCCGCAGCAGAACGCGTACGATGACACCGGCTGGACCTTTCCCGAGGGCTTCGGGGTCGAGGCGGTGCGGGTGACGGATACCAAGGTCCTCGACGTCCCGGTCGAGCGGGTGACCGGTGAGCTGCGGGCGCCGGGCGGGGTTTCGGGATCGGGTGACGTCGTCGCCATCAATCACAACGGCGACAATGCGCTCGCCACGCTGCGCTATCGCTTCAAGAGCGCCGACATGCAGGCCGCGGAGGAGCCGTTCGAGGCCGCGGGTCACAAGTTCAACCGGGGCAGTGTCCTGATTCGCGGCGTCCCGGCAGCCGAGTTGGACCAGGCGACGCGGGAGCTGGGACTCGCGGCGTATGCGCTGGCGAACGCGCCGGCGGTGAAGACCCATCCGCTCCGTGCCGCGCGTGTGGCCATCCTCCACACCTGGCAGGGAACCCAAACGGAAGGCTGGTACCGCCAGGCGTTCGATTTCCTGAAGCTGCCCTACGACTACATCAGCACCCAGGACGTGGCCGCGACGCCCGACCTCAAGGCGAAGTGGGACGTGATCCTGTTCCCGCCGGCGGGCGGCAGTACGCAATCGATCGTGACCGGGATGCCGATGTGGCGCAACCCGCTGCCCTGGAAGAACACGCCCGAGACGCCGAACATCGGCACCTGGGCGCAGACCGACGACATGCGCCCCGGGTTAGGCTGGAACGGACTCGCGAACCTCCAGGCGTTTCTGTCCAAGGGCGGGGTGCTGATCGGGGTGGCCAACGCCGCGAGCTTCGCGATCCAGTCCGGCCTGACCAGCGGGGTGAGCGTGAACTCCGCCGGCCAGCGGGTGGTGGTGGGAAGCCTGCTGCGCTCCCGGCTGGTCGACCCGGCGAGCCCGATCACGTACGGCGTGATCGACAGCCTGGCGGTGATGAGCGACGACGGCGAGAGCTATTCGGTCAGCAGCACCCTGGGCGGCCGCTTCGGCCGGTTCGGCGGCGACGGGGGCGGGCGCCCCACCGGCCGCGGCACGCTCAGCGATCCCGACGTGGTGCAGGGTCGCCCGGCGCTCGATCCGCGCTTCGAGCTGCCGCCACGGCAATCGGTGGAGCAATGGCAGCTTCCGCCCCTCAGCGACGACCAGCTGCGCAATCCGATCAACGTCATCCCACCCGAGCAGCGGCCCCGGACGGTGCTGCGCTTCTCGGCGCAACGCGACCTGCTCGTCTCGGGGTTTCTCTCCGGTGGCGGCAGCGTGGCGGACCGCCCCATCGTGGTGGACGTGCCGAAGGACCAGGGACACGTGGTGCTGTTCTCGATCAACCCGATCTACCGGGGCGAGACGGTGGGGAGCTACTTCCTGGTGCTGAACACGATTCTCAATTTCGACAATCTCAACGCGGGGCGCAAACTCGATGCGCGTTAGGATACTCGCCGCCGCGCTGCTGCTCGCCACGCGGCTCCCCCTTGCCGCGCAGATCTCCTCTGTGGAATACGCGGCGCGGCGGGATTCCCTGGCCGGACGCATCGGCGGGGGCGTCGTGGTGGCATTCGGCGGCCGCACGCCGATCACCGATTTCGGTCCCTTCTACCAGACGCCGGCCTTTCGTTACCTCACCGGGTACGGCTTCGCCGATGCCGCGCTGGTACTGGTGGTCCACGGCGGCAAGGGCACCAGCACGCTGTTCGTCACCCGGAGTACGCCGCGCCGTTCCCTCTATTACGGCGCGGAACCCGACTCGGCGGGGCTGGCGCGCGAGCTGGGACTGGATTCGCGAGACGTCTCCGCCCTCGACAAGACCGTGGATTCACTGGCGGCGAGTGGTCTCAAGATCTACGGCATCCGGGACGTCGAGGATGCCGACTTCGCCCAGGCGGACTCGCTCACCCGTGGCGGCCAGTTCCTGCGGCTCCTGGCGCAGCGGCACTCCGGACAAGTGACCACCGCGGAGCCGATCCTCGATCAGCTCCGCGCCCGGAAGAGCGCGGCGGAGCTCGCGCTGATCCGCAAGGCCGCGGAGGTCAGCAGCGAAGGCCACCTCGAGCTGATGCGCCAGATCGAGCCGGGTATGCACGAGTACGATCTGCAGGCCATCATCGAGTACAGCTTCCGCCGCGGCGGGGCCGAGCGGCCGGCGTATGGCTCGATCGTGGGCTCAGGGTCCAACGGCACGCAGCTGCACTACATGAAGGATCGCCGCGAGCTCAAGCCCGGCGAGATCGTCGTGGTGGATGCCGCCGCCGAGTTCGACGGCTACGCCGCCGACATCACCCGCACCATTCCGGTGAGCGGGAGCTATTCTCCCGATCAGCGCGCGCTCTACCAGATCGTCCGCGACGGCCAGGCCGCCGCGGAGCGGAATTCCAGGCCCGGGATGTCGATCCAGGCCGCGCAGGATTCCTCGCTCGACGTGCGGGCCCGCGGGCTCGCGGCGCTGGGGCTGATCGAGTCCGCGACTGCAACGTTCGACCCCCCCTGGCCCGCCGACTGCGCGCAGAATCCCCGCGCGTGCCAGCAGGTTTCGCTCTTCGCGATCCACGGGATTTCGCACGGACTGGGCCTCGCGGTCCACGATCCGC
>CAYNNS010000350.1:0-3403 GCA_964398345.1 uncultured Gemmatimonas sp.
GCTGATCGGCGGCGCACGCCAGTGGCGGGTGTGGGGGATCCCCGGGCCGCTGGGGGAAACGTGTGCGTCCACCCCGCCCAACAAGCGGCCGGTGGAAGCCGTGACCGCACCCGTATCCACGGCCATCGCGTCCACGGTCCACGCGGCGGTCGCGCGGGCCACCGAGTTGACCGGCAGTCCCATCGCAGCCGGCGAGGCGAGGAAGAACAGCGTCCGCCCATCGGAACTGAGCATCGGATATCCCGCCTCGCCCAGGGCGCTGCAGTCGAAGCCCGATCCGTCGTCGACGCCGGCGGCCGGGTCCCAGCCGAACGGTGCCGTCACCGGGAACCGGCCGAACTCCGCCGTTCCCGCGGTGATCGTCATGGCCGCGAGCGACGTACAGCCGCCGTCGGCGTAGGGGATCCATCCCCGGCCGCGGCCGAAATCCCACGCCACCCGGGAGTCGGACTCCCGCCACTCCGCACTCCCCCGGCCACTCCGACCCCGTCATCCTGAACGTCCAGCGCGACCTCGTCCTCCATGTAGCTGAGCGTTACCGCCACCCGCCTGGCGCGGGCGTGGCTGCGCACGTTGTTGAGCGCCTCGCGCGCGGCCTGCAGCAGCGCCGTCTCCCGGGCGGCATCGAGCCTCCGAGGCGTCCCCGTGAGGCGCAGGTCCACGCCGATCCCGGCCCGCGCGCGCCATTGGTCGAGCAGGCCCTGCATGGCGGCCGGAAGCGGCTGGCCGCTCACCAGATCGGGACGCAGGTCCCACACCAGCCGGCGCGCCGCGGCGAGACTCTCCCGCGCGCTCCCCTTGGCCGCGGCGACGTGCCCCGCCGCCGGACTCGCCGCGTCGAGCGAGGACTCGGCGGCCTCGAGGTGGGTCACGATGCCGACGAATCCCTGCGCCACGCTGTCGTGGACTCCCTGCGCGATCCGCGCCCGCTCCTCCAGCACCCCGGCCTGTCGCTCGGCCTGGGCGAGATGGCTGCGAGTCGCCTCGAGCTCCTCGATCAGCCGGCGGCGCTCCTCGCTCTGGCGGATGATCGCGCTGATGAAGAGCGCCAGCATGATCGCCGAGACGACGCCGATGCCTCCGCCCAGCCAGGGACCGGGACGGGGCGAGAGGTAGAGCGCCGTGCCGCCGACGAACATCAGCCCCGTCGCCACCAGAGCAAAGGCGATGGCGCGTTTGGTTGGCAGGTACGAGTAGGTGAGGGGGAAGAAGATCGCGGCAAAGGCGTAGGTCGCCCCGTGCAGCGCGAGCAGCGGCGCCCAGAGCGCCCATCCAACCGCGAAATACGCCAGCGATAGCGGCAGTGACCGGTGCAGCCGGTCTCGGCCGATCGCGATGGAGCCGAGGTACCAGAGCACCAGTCCCGCGTAGAGCGACCAGAAGCGCGTGGCGCCGGGCCAAGCGGGGGGCACGTTGCCCAAGCCCGCAAGGCCTACGACCAGGAAGCTGAGCGCCGCCAGCAGCCGCCAACCCAGGCTCCAGCGTCGATACAGTTCGTCGCGAGGTCTCATTCCCAGCGAAAGCTACGCCGCGCCACCGCGCCTGCCACTAGCAGGACCCCGACGAGGACGATCACCGAAGCCGGCCGCCATACTCCCTGAAGCCAGAAGCGCGACATCAGCTCGGTCACGTGCGTCAGCGGCAGCGCTTCCGAAACTCGACGCACGCCGGCCGGCATCAGCGCCCTGGGGAACGCCGCGCCGGAGAGGAACAGCATCGGGAAGTACAACGCCTGGCCGATCGCCTGCGCCGCACGTGTGGTCCGGGTCACCGAGGCCACCATCGCGCCGAGACCGAACATCGCCGCAGAGCCCAGCAGGAACGCGGCGAGCATGCCGAGCGGCGCCTTGGGGAGGCTCAGGTGAAAGACCAGCGTCCCCGCGATGAGGAGCAGGACGCAGCCGGCGAACGCGGTGATCAGTCCCACGACACCCTGCGCCAGCAGCAGCTGTCCGGGCCCAATCGGGGTGAGCTTGAGGCGCCGGAACACGCCCCGCTCCCGGTAACTCGCGATCCACGAGGGGATCGCCATGAGGCCGGTGCTGCCGATGATCATCGCGAGATAACCCGGGACACTCAGGTCCATGAAACCGAACTGCCGTCCGGGCCCGGGGCTGTTGCCGAAGGTCGAGCCGAACACGAAAAGGAGAATCAGCGGGAACACCAGCGTGAAGAAGGCCGCCGCCGGATTCCTGAAGAAGAGCAGCAGCTCGAGCCGGACGAGCGTGAGGAATGGGCGTCGCATCAGTCGCGCATCTCCCTGCCGGTGAGCTGGAGAAACACGTCCTCCAGCGAGTTCTTCTCGTTCCGGAGATCGAGCGGCGGGTTGGGCAGCGTCGCGAGCCGGGCCGCCACGTGCACCAGGAGAGCTCCCTGCCCGGTGGCCACAATGTCAGACCCGCTGCGCTCCACCGCGGCCAGGCCGGGAGCTCCGTCGAGTAACCCGGGCGTGAATCCTTCAGGGGCCGTGAACCGCACCCGCACTGCTCCATTGCCGTCGGTGAGACGAGCCGGGGCGTCGAGCGCCAGCAGGCGGCCGTGATCGATGACGGCGACCCGGTCGCAAAGCGCCTGGGCTTCGTCCATGAAGTGGGTCACCAGAATCACCGTCGCACCACGCTGCCGGATCGAGCGCACCAGCTCCCAGGTCGCTCGGCGCGCCTGGGGGTCGAGGCCGGTGGTCAGCTCGTCGAGGATGACCAGCTCGGGACGGTTCACCAGGGCGAGGATCACGAAGAGCCGCTGCTTCTGTCCTCCCGACAGCTCGGCGAACGCGGCGTCCCGTCGCTCGCTCAGTCCCCACTGGGCGAGCAGCGCGGCAGGATCTTCGGAGCCGGGATAGAACGCGGCGAACAGCTCGACGGCTTCGTGCACTTTGAGGCGGTCCTGCAACGCCGCGGCCTGAAGCTGGGCGCCGACCCTGTTCTTGAGCGTCCGGCCGCCATCGGCGGGGTCCTCGCCGAGTACGCGGAGGGTGCCACCGTCGCGCTTTCGTAAGCCCAGGATGCACTCGACCACGGTGGTCTTGCCGGCGCCGTTCGGCCCGATCAGGCCGAGGATCTCTCCCGGTGCGACGTCGAACGAGACATCGTCGACGGCAACGAGGCTGCCGTAGCATTTGCGGAGGTTCAGCACTTCCACGACTGGATTCATGGCTCCCGTTCGCCGTTGGCCGTTCCCTTGGTGCGCGCCCATTCGACGATTTCGGGATCGGCGTTGACCAGCAATGCGTCGCGGCATTGTTCGTAAGACCATCCTAGGGTTTTGAGCTCGGCCATGCGGCGGAAGGCTTTTGCCGAACGGGAATTGTCGCGTGTGCCGCCATTTTTGCCTTTGCTTGCGCCACCATTGGCGTGTTTTGGTCCTGCGACTTCAACCAGCCGACGCAAATTTTCAAAAATAA
>CAYNNS010000351.1:0-3399 GCA_964398345.1 uncultured Gemmatimonas sp.
GTACCGCTTCGACGCCGCCACCAAGGTCATCAATACCTTCGACGCCCATCGCCTCATCTGGTTCGCGGGCTCCCAGGGCGTCCAGGACGCTCTCGTGGAACGCCTCTTCCGAGCCTTTTTCACCGAGGGGCGGGACATCGGCGACCGGGAGACGCTCGTCGACCTGGCCGCCTACGCCGGGCTGGACCGGGAAGCCGCGCGGAAGCCCCTGGGAAACCCCCGGGGTGGCGGCGTCTTCCCCCTTGCCGCGGCAGGTCCTGCATCGCGCTGGGGCCCGCGACCTCGAGGCCGGTCCAGGCGCGCCGAACGTTGCCGTTCTGCAGGATTTCCTCGGCCACGCGCAGCGCCCGTTCGATCGGGATAGCAAAGCCCAGGCCGATCGAGCCGACACTGCCGCCGCCACCGGTGAAAATCGAGGAGTTGACGCCGACGACTTCCCCGAGCGCGTTCGCGAGCGGCCCGCCGGAATTGCCGGGATTGATCGCCGCATCGGTCTGGATCATGTCGAGATACAGCCCGGGCTGATCGTCGTTGGGCAGGATGTTGCGATGCGTGGCACTCACGACACCCGCCGTGACGGTCGGCTCGTTGTTGCCCAGCAGGTAGGCGTAGGGATCCCCCAGCGCGACCACCCATTCGCCAATCATGAGATCGCTGCTGGTGCCCACCGGGACGACGGGGAGGCTGGTGCGGTTGATCCGGATCACGGCGATGTCGGTAGTGGGATCGGCTCCGAGCAGCTTGCCCGGGAGATCGGTCCCGTCCGGCAGGGTCACCGCGATGCTCTCCGCGCCCGCCACCACGTGTTGGTTGGTGATGATGACGCCGTCGGCCTTGATCACGAAGCCGGTGCCCGACGACTGCACCAGCTGCTCGCTTTGACGCGGGATGAAAAAGAAATCCCAGGGTCCCCGGTCGGTGACGCGCCGGAGCGACGTCACGTTGATCGACACGACGGCAGGAGCCACGCGATTGGCCGCATCGACGACCGCGGTGCGCCGCGCGGTCGTGAGCGCGGAGCTCTCGGCGCGGCGCTGCGCCCGGGCGGGCGGAACGATCCCGTCGCGGCTCGAGCGGCCACAGGCCCCGAGGGCGAGGAGGATCGCCGTGACAGCGCGCCGGCTCACGCGTACCACTCCGCCGGATACTCGGCTGCCATGAAGCACAACCCCGCGGCGGGTGCGGGAGGGCTGGTGCGAACCGTCGGTTCCAGCTCGAGAAGTCGGTGCATGTCGCTCAGGGCGCGTCGTCGGAGGCCGATGTCGGCCATCGTGCCCACCAGCATGCGAACCATGTGGTGGAGGAACCGGTCGGCGGCAACCTCGAATTGCACCCCGCTGCCGTCCGGTCGCTCCGTCCAGGTGGCGTCGCGAATCCGACACCGCTTGTGCGGGCGCGGCGAGCTCCGCACACTAAAGCCGCCGAAATCATGCTCCCCTGGGAGCAACTGCGCCGCCCTGACCAGCGCGTCGAACTCCAGCGGTTCGGCCAGGGCCCACTCGTACCGACGCCGAAACGGCGACCGCGAGGCCGCATCGGTACCGATCAGGTAGCGATAGCGGCGCCCGGTTGCGCAGGTGCGGGCGTGGAATCCGGCACGCATTTCCCGAGTTTCCGCGACCCAGCAGTCGTCCGGCAAGAGCGAGTTCAGCGCGCGTCGCATTGTCTCGGCACACCACCGCTCGGGCATCTGGCAACTCACCGCCATTCCCAGCGCGTGCACCCCGGCGTCGGTCCGGCCGGCAGCGTGCGCCCGGGCCGGCTGATCGCAGAGCCGCTCGAGCACCTGCTCGAATTCGGCCTGCACGGTGCGCTCCTTCGGCTGCCGCTGCCACCCGGCGAACTGTCCGCCGTCGAAATGCAGCGTGACCAGAAAGGTGCGCGGCATGCGCGCGGAAATTTAGTCGGAGATGCGGGCGACTTGAAGGGACCGGAGCCCGCGAGAACTGGCGCTAGTAGCGGCGAATAACGCCCACCACGACACCCTGGATCATGATGTCGTTTTCCGGGAAGCGGAGCGGTTGCATGGCCGGGTTGGCCGGCTGCAGCCGAACCCATCCGCCGGGCTCGCGATAGAACTTCTTGACCGTGGCTTCAGAGCCGTTGACCAGGGCGATGACCATCTCGCCGTTGTCGGCGCTCTGGCGGCCGTGCACGACCACATAGTCGCCGTCGACGATGTGTTCGTCGATCATCGAGTCGCCGCGAACCCGCAGGGCGTAATTGGGCCCCCGCGCGGGCAACATCGCGTCGGGCACGGCGAGCGTCTCCTGATGCAGCACGGCCTCGATGGGCATGCCGGCCGCCACGACGCCGAGCAGGGGGATGTCGCTGGCGCCGCTGATGCCTTTGGGCGGCAGTACCTCGATGGACCGGCTCTCGTTGTAGGACCGCCGGATGTAGCCCTTGCGCTCGAGGTTGGTGAGGTGCTCGTGCACCGTGGCCAGCGACTGGAATGAGAAGTGCTCGGCAATCTCTTCGAAACTCGGAGCGTAACCCCGGCCCCGGATGTGACCCTCGAGAAAGGTCAGGATTTCCTTCTGGCGCTTGGTGAGAGGCATCGAATCAGTCCCCAAATGGATACCATAGGGTAACCGAACAAGTGCCGAAAATCAACCGGGGGCTTCGAACCAGGAGTCGTGCGCTAAGCCTTGGCGCACCGCTATCTTGCCACATCCCCCCATTTGCAGGTCCGTTTCCGGCCGTACAGGTACGCCCATGAAGATGCCCACCGGCGCCGAGCTCGCCTTACCTGCCCAGCAGGTCGAGGAATTGATTCGGACCATGGTGAAGGGTCTGCGGGCGTTCCAGATGTACCTCCCGAACAATCCGATCTATCAGCGCGCTCAGCAGGCGATTCACGACGCCTTTCTTCCGGTTTGGTCGTCGACGCAGCAGATCGTGCTCAGCATCGTCGAGACCGACCTGGTCTGGGAAGAGCAGGTGGTTTACCGCCAGCCGGCCAAGTCGGAGAGCTTTGCCTGGATGCTCTACAAGGACGGCATGCGGCTGCTCACGCTGCGGCCCGGAGCCGAGGACGAAGAGATCGTCAGCTTTCTGCAGGTGGCGACGCGCGCGCGGCTGCTGCCCTCCGAAGCCGCCGACGATCTCCTGACGCTGTTGTGGGAGCAGGAATTCGTCTACATCGACTACCAGTTCACCGAGATCATCTCCGACATCGGCCCGCAACTCGATCCCCAGATGCCGGCGTCGCTCTTCGATCTCAATTCGCTGGAGCATCCGCCCGATCCCGAGACCCAGGCCGCGGTAAAGGCGGACGTCGCGACGCGGGCGCCGGGGCAGAAGGATCTCGACGAGTTCGATTCGACGCTCTACTTCCTCGACGAGCAGGAAATCCGTCTGCTCAAGCTCCAGGTCGATCAGGAGTACACCCGCGAC
>CAYNNS010000352.1:0-3389 GCA_964398345.1 uncultured Gemmatimonas sp.
TCCGCCGAGGAAATCCCGCTCGCGGCCCTGGCCAATGCGCAGGTCGGCCCTTACCACACCAATACGGCGGAAGGATTGAAGCTTGCCCGGCGCATTCTGTCGGGACAGAAGAAGGACATGAAACAGGTGATCATGATCACCGATGGGAAGCCGTCGGCGCTGACCCTGCCCAACGGGCAGATCTACATCAATTCCGCCGGGCTGGATCCGCGGATTCTCAAGGCGACCTACCACGAAGTGGGACTCTGCCGGCGCAGCGGCATCATGATCAACACGTTCATGCTGGCACGGGACCGGGCGCTGGTGGAGTTCGTCAAACGCGTTGCGGAGATTTGCCGGGGCAAGGCCTATTTCACGAATACGATGACGCTGGGACAGTTCATTCTCATGGATTTCTTGAAGCGCCGGACGACGCGGATGTAAGAGGGAAAGAGGGAAAGAGGGAAAGAGGGAAGGAGGGACAGAGGGTCAATCAGCCAGCTTCCGAGCGTGGTTGTACAATCCCCAGGTGAGTTTGCCGGCTTCGTCACGTTGGACCTCCAAAGAGTTTGCGGTTTCCTCGCTGATGAGCTCGAGCTCCCGCGCAAGTCGAACGATGTAACACAGCTCCATCAAGGAACCGATGGAGCTGTCCAGAAACCTCCGACGCTCGCGAAATCCTCGCTTGGAGGAGCCCTCACGATGTTGGCAGCCGCTGAGAACGCGGCGCGGCGTGCCTGGGTAACCAGGCCGAACCTCTCTTCCGCTGGCCACTGGGCGCTGGCCTGATACACAGAAAGCACCAGCCGATGGCACGCCTGCCAGGCAAGGAGTCTTTCAAAGGGTTTCATGGAAGCGACGATAACGCCCGAACCGCTGGCGATGTACACGCTTCTATGCGGGCCTGAGCAAAGTCACGCGTCTTTCCCTCTTTCCCTCTTTCCCTCTTTCCCTCTGCCCCTCTTACTGCACCCGTTTCGCCAGCGTCCCCGCCGCCAAGGTCGCCCCGGGGGCCACGCCGTTGATCGCCGCGATGACCTCCAGCTTTTCGGTGGACGGGTAACGCCGGTAGAACTCCTCGATCGTCATCGGACTGGGGAGGCGAATCAGCTGCAGATGGACCGGCTGGCGGGCGAGCGCCGCCGGGTCGCTGAGCTGATCGAAGCTCCGCAGTGATTGCTCGATCGCGTTCGCGTACCCGCGATAGCCGTTCGCCGAGCTGTAGCCGAGCAGCTCGTAGCTGTTGGCGCCGTAGGTGAGGTACAGCACCCGGCCCGCGAGCGCGTTCCCCTGGTCGTCCTGGGCCTGGAACTCGGCGGTCGCCGCCGCCAGGCCGTGGACGCTGACCCGCTGCACCCCGCTGGCCTGCACGCCCTGCTGCTGGGTGAACTTCTGCAACAGCGCTTCCGGAGCATCCTTACTTGCGAGCGACAGCTGGATGGCGGCGTCACCCTGGGGACTGGCGCCGACCACGGCCTGGGCCTGATTCTCGGTCCTCCAGCCGCTGGGGAAGTCGTAGCGGAAACGAAGCTCGGGATGCAGGAAGCGGGTCGCTTCGAAGTACCCCTGGCGCGGGTTAGCACCGAACACGATCCCGTCGATCACCCGCAGCAGCGCGTCGTGATTCACGATCGAGGCGCGAATGCTGTCGGCCGGGACCGTCGCGGCCCGCTGCTCCGCCTTGGCGAGCCGGTCCTCCGGCGCGGGATGGGTGGCGGCCCAGGTCGGGACGCGGCCCGACCCCGAAAGCGAGCCGACCCGCTCGAGCACCCGGAAGACGTCGGACATCTCGTTGGGGTTATAGTTGGCTCGCCGGATGTAGCGGAACCCCAGCTCGTCGGCCTGAGCCTCGTTTTCACGGCTGAAGCTCAGGAAGAGCAGCTGCAGCCCCTGCTGCAGGGCGCCCGCCGCCGAGGCGATGCGCGAGGACGCCACCGATCCGACCACCAGGCCAAGGCTGAAGAGCTGCTGCCGGGTGATCTGCTGCGCGGTGTGGCGGGCCGTTACGTGCCCGATCTCGTGGCCGACGACACCCGCCAATTCCGCTTCCGAGTCGAGGAAGGGCAGAATCCCGCGGGTCACGAAGATCTTGCCACCCGGCGCAGCGAACGCGTTCACGGCGGGGTCGTCGATCACCTCGAAGGACCAGGGCAGCGCCGGCCGCTCCGACGTGGCGGCGAGCCGCTGCCCCAGAGCGGTGACGTAACTCTGCAGGCGGTTATCGGGGTAATCCCCGATGCTCGCGCGCGTGCTGGCCTGCACTTGATTGCCCAGCGCGATCTCCTGGCTTTCGCTGACGAGCGAGAGCTCGCGCTTGCCGGTCGCGGGGTTGGTAGCGCAGCCGGCCAGCAGCGCGCAGAAGAGGCAACGGGTTAGGCTGGCTCGCATCATGGGAGATTCCTCCATCTGCCGGGAGACGTTCGGCGGGCAGCGCATTGCACCGGAACATGGCGCTATACTACGGGGCGTTCAGCCTCGCGCCACCCACCGCAACAAAGGACCGGGACCATGCTGCGCCGCCTCGCTGTTGCCCTCAGTCTCGCCGTCGCGTTCGCGCCTCGAAGCAGCGCCGCTCAGGCGCTTCCGATCACGGTCTTCGTGGTGCGCCACGCCGAAAAAGGTCCCGAGGTGCCCGATCCGTCGCTCACGGAGGCCGGACAGCACCGGGCGGCGGAGCTGGCGCGCGCCTTGAGCGACGCCAAGATTACCGCGCTGTATACGACCGAGTTCAAGCGTACTCAGGAAACCCTCGCGCCGCTCGCCGCGGCGACCGGAGTGAGCCCGGTCCACCTGCTGGCCCGGGATGTCGACGCGCTGATCGCCAGCATCCAGAAGCTGCCTCCGGGCAGCCGGGCGGTCGTCGCAACGCACAGTAACTTGGTGCACGTGATCGTCCAGCGGCTGAGCGGGGTCACCATGCCGCAGCTCACCGACCTCGACTACGACCGTCTGGTCGTCGTAACGGTAACGGGGAAGGAAAAGGGCAGTGCCGTGATCCTGCGCTTCGGCGAGAAGTAGCTACCGATCTCCCTGCAGGATGATACCCTGGGCTCCGACGACGAGCGGCGGATCCTCGCTCTCACGTCCGAACCCCAGCAAGAGGCTCTGGGTCGGAGAAGTCATCACGGTCCAGCGCGCGCCGTCGAAGCGGAGGATGACTCCAGACTCCCCGACGGCGTAGACCTCGGTCGGTCCGGTCCCCCACACCGCCCGTAGCTCCCTGGTGGTGGGGCTCGGCATGGCGTACCAGCGGGTGCCGTCGTAGCGGAGGATGGTTCCGCCGGCTCCGACCGCAAAGACATCCTTGGGGCCACTGCCCCAGACCCCGCGCAGCAGCGAGTCGGAGGGCGCCGGCATGCTGCTCCAGCTGGAGCCATTCCAGTGGAGCACCGTTCCGGTGTCTCCGACCG
>CAYNNS010000353.1:0-3354 GCA_964398345.1 uncultured Gemmatimonas sp.
ACATGTGGCCGCTCATCTCACCCGCGAGCGGGGCCTGCAGCTCCTTCATCCGCGCCTTGATCAGCGAGTGGCCGGTCTTCCACATCTCGGGCCTGGCGCCGGCCGCGCGCAGTGCCTGGGGCAACAGCTCCGAGCACTTGACGTCGAAAATGACCGGGACGCCTTTGCCGAAGCGCCGTACCGCGTCGCGGCCGAGAATGATGAGCAGCTGGTCGCCGAAGAGGATCCGGGCGTTCTCGTCGACCGCGCCCACGCGATCGCCGTCCCCGTCGAAGGCAATCCCCAGCTCGGCTCCGGTGCTCCGCACCACGAGCTGGAGGTCCTCGAGGTTCTTCGGGACGGTCGGGTCGGGGTGATGATTCGGAAAGGTGCCGTCGGACTCGGCGAAGAGCGGCGTCACGTCGGCGCCGAGCGCTTCGAGGGTGCTGATCGCGATGAGGCTCGAGACCCCGTTGCCGCAGTCCGCCACGACCTTCACCGGGCGCGCGAGCCGGTGCCGGGACACGACCGCTTCGCGGTACGCGGGCAGGATCGAGCCGTCGGCCCTCTGGCTGCCCTGTCCCTGCCGCCAGCTCTCCCGGGTGATGATGTCGTGGGGTTCGAGGATCCCGTCGCCGTGGTTGGCGTCGCCGCCCACGACCATCTTGAGGCCGTTGAACTCCGGCGGGTTATGACTGCCGGTGACCTGCAGGCCGCCGTCGCTCTTGAGCTCGAAGACCGAGAAATACAGCGCCGGGGTGGGCAGCTCACCGACATCCACCGCCGTGCCCCCGCTCGCCACGATGCCTTCGCGGACGCCCCGAGCCAGCGCTGCCCCCGAGGGCCGGTTGTCGCGGCCCACCGTGAGCACCGGGGCGTGTCCCAGGCGTTGCCAGGCGACTGTCGCGTAGGCCCGGCCGATGGCGTGGGCCAGCTCGGGGGAGAGCTCGCGGTCGATGAGACCGCGGACGTCGTATTCCCGGAAGATCGCCTTCGGGACGTTCACGGGGTCACCGGCCGCTGTAGCCCGGGGCGCTGGCGTCCTGGACCACGGTGCGTGCGGTTGCGAGCGCGGAGCCGAGCGCGCCGGACGGGAGAATGCCGAGCAGCAGCACCAGGCCCACCGCCAGGGCGGTGGTGACGAGCGCCGGCCGGGACAGCGTGGCGGCCTCGTGGCTGTCGGCCGCGAGCGGCTCGCGCATGTAGGCCGCCATGACGACGGGAAGATAGTAACCCGCCGAAACCAGGGTCGTGACGACCAGCACGACGCTCAGCACGAGCTGGTGCTGCTGCACCAGGCCGGCCAGGATGGCCCACTTCCCCACGAACCCCAGGGTGCCGGGGAATCCGAGCAGAGACAACATGCAGATCGCGAGTGCCAGCGCCAGCCAGGGCCGCCGCCGCGCCAGCCCGGCGATCGCATCGAGGGTCACCTCGCGCTCGCCGCCGCGGCCCAGCACCGCGAGGATGCCGAACGCCGCGAGCGTGGTGAGCGCGTATCCCGCGAGGTAGATCAGCGTGGCGCTCAAGCCCAGCTGGGTGCCGGGCCAGAGCGCGCACAGCAGGTACCCGGCGTGGGCGATCGAGCTGTAGGCGAGCAGCCGCTTGAGCGAGCGCTGGGCCAGGGCCACCAGGTTGCCGAGCAGCATCGAGGCGATCGCTAACCCGGCGATCACCGGCTGCCAGCCGGTGGTGGTGTGCGGAAAGGCCTCCGCCAGCACCCGGGCGAGCGCGAGGAACCCGGCGGCCTTGACACCCGTCGCCATGAAGCCGGTGACCGGGGTCGGAGAGCCGTCGTATACATCCGGCGCCCACATGTGGAACGGCACCGCGGCGACCTTGAATCCGAGGCCGATCAGCAGCAGGCCAAGTCCCAGCGCTCCGAGGAGGGGCAGCTCGGGACCCGGCAATCGCTGCCCGATTTCGGCGAGCGAGGTCGCCCCGGTCGCGCCCCACACCAGCGCGATGCCATAGAGCAGGAACGCCGAGGCGAAGGCTCCGATCAGGAAGTACTTGAGCGCGGCTTCGGCCGAAAAGACGCTGCCCCGATTGAAGCCCGCGAGCACGTAGACCGAGATCGACATCACCTCGAGTCCGAGAAACAGCACGATCAGATCCTCCGCGCCGGCAAGGAACATCATGCCGGCGGCCGCGAAGAGCACCAGCGCGTAGTATTCCGGCGCCAGGAGCCGCTCGCGCTCCAGGTAGCCCAGGGAAAGCAGGATCGTGGCGGCGGTCGCGACGAGGATCAGACTGAGCGAGGCGAAGCGAAAACCGTCGACCGCCACCATGAACGGCGCGCCGGCCGCGTGAGCACCCGACACCCAGAGCCAGCCCGTGGCGGCGGCGCTCGGCAGCACACTCCAGAAGGCCACCCAGCCGGCGAGCCGGCTGTCGGCGGCGCCCTTGTGGCGCCACGCATTGAGCAGCAGCACCACCATCGCGCCCGTGCACAGCAGGATTTCGGGCAACAGGGCCAGCGTCGCGTCGAGTGGGACCCGCACGTCGAGCGGTCTCACGGCTGCCGCTCCGGCGGACGCTCCGAGATGGTGATCGCGCCGAGCGATCCGCGCACCGCTGCGACGTAGTGGGCCGCGGCCGATTCCAGCCGGCGCAGCACGGGAGCGGGATAGAGACCCATCCACACGATGCCCGCGAGCAGCGGCAGCAGCACGATCAGCTCGCGCCGGCTCAGATCGCTGAGGCCTTCGTTTTCCGGCTTGTCGAGCCGGTTGAAGATGATCCGCTGCAGGGCCCAAAGCAGGTAGGCCGCGGCGAAGATCACCCCGGTGGTCGCGATAATGGCGGCCCAGGGCACGCTGCGGAAGCTGCCGAGCAGGACGAGGAACTCCCCCACGAAGCCGTTCAGGCCGGGCAGCCCGATCGAGGAGAGCGCGACCACGGTGAAGATCAGGCTGAAGACGGGCACCGCCCTCGCGATGCCGCCATAGGCCGCGATCTCCCGGGTATGGCGACGCTCGTACAACATGCCGACCAGGAAGAAGAGGGCGCCCGTCGAGAAGCCGTGGCCGATCATCACCATCAACGCACCCTGCACGCTCTGCGTCGTCGCGGCCCAGATCCCCAGCATGACGAAACCGAGGTGGCTGACCGACGAGTAGGCGACCAGCTTTTTGATGTCGGGTTGCACCATGGCGACGAGCGCCCCGTAGATGATCCCGATCAGCGCGAGAATCAGCACCAGCTTGGTCGCCCACGGACTGATCGCCACGTGCGGGAAGAACGGCACGGCGAAGCGCAGGAAGCCGTAGGTGCCCATCTTCAGTAACACGCTCGCCAGCAACACACTACCCGCGGTCGGGGCTTCCACGTTGGCATCCGGCAGCCAGGTGTTTTGCGGAAAACAAGGGGCCC
>CAYNNS010000354.1:0-3347 GCA_964398345.1 uncultured Gemmatimonas sp.
GCGCCCGCGTCGATCAACAGATCGATCTTGCGCCGCGCCTCCTCGTCGTCGCCCACCACCACCACCACCGCGCCGGCCACGTCGAGCGTGATCGCCAGCCCGCGCGCGCCCGCCTCCATCAGCGTGCCGCCTCGACCAGCTTGCGCACCGCCGCGTCGACGAGCGCGAAGTAGTCCTTGAGCCCGGGCGCCGCGCCCACGTCCCTCGGCATCCCCCCCGTGCCCGCGACCCACCTCTCGCCCCGCACCCGCCCCCTACCCCGCCACCCCGGCCCCCCCCGCCGCCGCCGCCCCCATTGAGCCCTTGCAGGGCCTGGAAGCCGCCGAGCGCCTGGATCAGCGGGTTACCACCAAAACCGCCGCCTCCCCCGCCGCCGCCGCCACCACCTCCGCCGCCACCACCACCGCCTTCCCCCGGAGCGCCGCCGCCACCGACGTTGCCGCCCTCGGCCGGGCGCGCCTGGTAGTTCGGCAATCCCGGGGGACCACCAACCCCTCCGCCGCCACCGCCACCGCCCCCGCCGAAACCACCGAATCCGCCGCCGCCGAGCAGGGTGTTCTTCAGCGAATCCAGTGAGGTACGGTTGCTGCCCGCGGCGACCAGGGAATCGATCGCCTTGTTGATGCGGTTCACCGTGAGGATGCTGTCGCGCCGCTGCGCCGGTGAAAGCGGGCGCCGGGCCGGCGCTCGACCCTGGAACGGCCAGTAGACCCGGTTGAGGCCCGAGGCGGACGTACCCGTAAGCGTCCGCAGCGTGTCCCCCGAGGCATCCACGATCGAGATGCGGACTCGTCCGGGGTTGCTGCCCGCGGCGATGCGGTATTCGATCTCGGCGCCATAGGTCGGGGAATTCGAGCGGAACGCCATCTGCCCTCCGCCTCCGCCGCCCCCGCCGAGCTCACCCACCGGGCCGGAATTGAATTGCCAGGCCGTCTTGGGCTGGAACAGATAGGCCTGGGCGCTCAGCACCGACTCGGTGACCTGCTCGAGCGGCGCCACGTCCACGATCCAGAGCGAGCGACCGTGGGTCGCTGCGATCAGCTCGTGCTCCCGCGGATGGATCTTGAGATCGTGGACCGGAACCGTGGGGAACCCGGTGGCGAAGCGGCGCCACGACGCGCCACGATCGCTCGAGAAGTACGGCTGGATCTCGGTGCCCACATAAAGTAGATCGCGATTGAACGGATCCTCGCGGATCACGTGCACGTAGTTCAGCCCGCCGGTCGGCAGGTTGTTGACGATCGAGCGGAAGCTCTTGCCGAAGTCGTTGCTGACGTAGAGATACGGCTTGAAGTCGCCGTTGCGATGATTGTCGAAGCTCACGTAGAAGGTGTTCGAGTCCGCATACGAGGCCTCGATCCGGCTCACGTAGGTGCCGGGAGGGACTCCCGCGCAGCGGCCGGTCAGATTCTCCCAGGTCCCGCCGTCGTTGCGGGTTAGCCAGAGATTGCCGTCGTCGGTGCCGGCATACAGCAGCCCGGGCCGGATCGGCGACTCGGCCAGCGAGACGATCGTGGCGTAGGTCTCCGCGCCGGTCGCGTCGGTCGTGATCCCGCCCGTCGTCCGCGTGCTCACCCGGATCTTCATGGTGTCGGCGTTGGAGAGATCCGGAGAAATCGGGAACATCTCGTCGCCGAGCTTGAGTGACTTCATCACGCGGTTGGAGCCCGCGTAGAACACCTTCTGGTTGTGCGCCGAAAGGAAGTACGGCGTGTTCCAGTTCCAGCGAAACTGCATGTCGAGCGAGTCTTTTCTTGCCTTGGTACGCAGGTCGGCGAGCCGGGCCTTCGTCTCCTTGGTCTCCGGCACCAGAGTGTCGCCGCGCGCCACCAGGATCGAATCCTCCCACTGCAGGTAGACCGGGCGCCAATTCGGCTTCACCAGTCCGGCACCCTCGCCGGTGGCCAGATTGCGGCGCTGGATGTTGCCGCCCTGCGATTCGGCGAAGACGATGTTGGGATCGTCCCAGCTCTGCGCGGTGTGGAAGCCGTCGCCGCCGCCCACGTTGTACCAGTCCGCGTTCGCGATCGCGCCGCGCTTGCGGCTCGGCCCGCACCAGGAGCCGTTGTCCTGGAAACCGGCACAGACGCGGTAGGGCACCCCCATGTCGAAGCTCAGGTTGTAGGGCTGTCCGATCGGGAAGGTATTGAGCTGGATCCAGTTGCCGCCACGATCCCAGGTCTGCCAAACACCGCCGTCATTCCCCTCGACCATGTGATTGCCGTCGGCGGGGTCGATCCACTGCGCGTGGCTGTCGACGTGCACCCCCTGGTCCCCTTGACGTACGGTCTTGCCGCCGTCGGTCGAGAAGAGCCGCGGCGTCGAGGTGAAGTAGACGATCTCGGGGTTCTTGGGATCGATGCGCACCTGCGAGTAGTAGAACGGCCGCACATTCTGCGGTGCGACCCGCTTCCAGTTGTCCCCGCCGTCATCGCTGCGATAGAGCCCGCTCGGCGATTCCTGGCGCTTGGTGCCGGCGGCGGGCTTCGCATTGGGGTTGGTGTCCGCCTCGATCATCGTGTAGATGATCTTGGGATTGCTCTTCGCGATGGCGATGCCGATACGGCCCTTCACGGTGGCCGGGAAGCCGTTGCCCTTGACCTCGGTCCACGTCGCGCCGGCGTCGCTGCTCTTCCAGAGCGCGCTGCCGGGGCCGCCGCTGTTGAGGAAATAGGGGCCGCGCACCCGTTCCCAGCTCGAGGCAAACAGCAGGTTGGGGTTGGAAGGATCCATGGCGACGTCGACGAATCCCGCTTTGTCGCTGACGAACTTGATCAGCTGCCAGGTATTCCCGCCGTCGGTGGTTTTGTAGAGGCCGCGCTCGGGATTGGAGCGCCAGACCGCACCGGAGGCCGCCACGTACACGATGTTGGGATCGGTGGGATGCACCACGATGCGGCCGATGGTCTCGCTCTTGTCGAGTCCCATTTTTTTCCAGGTGATGCCCCCGTCGATCGACTTGAAGATGCCCGCGCCCGGCGACATGGAGTTCCGCGTGTTGGGCTCCCCGGTGCCGAACCAGACCTGGTTGGTGTCCGAGGGCGCGATCGCGAGCTGGCCGCCGGAAACAGCGCCTTCGTCGCCGTTACCTCCGAACACCAGGCGGAAGGTGGTGCCGGCGTTGGTGGTCTTCCACACGCCTCCCGCCGCCCCTGCGACGAAGAAGGTCCGCGACGGGCTCGGCAGACCTACGACGTCGGCGACGCGGCCGCCCATATTCGCGGGGCCGATGTTGCGCCAGCGTAACCCGGCGACGACGGCAGAGTCCACTCTGGGTGTTGGTACCTGCGTGCACCCCCGGGATGGCAGCGCCAGAGCGAGCAGTGTGAGCGTGCTCCGGCCAAGCA
>CAYNNS010000355.1:0-3342 GCA_964398345.1 uncultured Gemmatimonas sp.
TCGGCCCGTCGAGCGCGACCACCGGAAGGGCGAGATCCACGAGCCGGGCGAGCAACGCCGCGATCGGCGCGCGGGGAGCCCCACTGGCCCCGGTGCCGAGCAGGGCATCGACCAGGAGCCCTGGGTTAGGCCAGGGACCCTCCGCGGGGACTTCCCGCACGCCCGCCGCGCGGGCCAGCCCGGCCACCAGGCGCGGCACCTCGCGTGCGGGCTCGGCCGCGCTGGTCACCCAGACCGCCACCCCCGCTGCATGGAGCGCCCGCACCACGACCCAGCCGTCGCCGCCGTTGTTCCCTGGACCGCAGGCGACCAGAACGCCGCTCCGCAGCCGTTCGGGAAACCGGGCCGCGAGCACCGCCGCCGCCGCACGCCCGGCGGATTCCATCAGGCTGAGCACGGGAATCCCCGCCGCCGCGGCGCACGCGTCCCAATCGGCGGCCTGCCGGGGCGTCAGGACGGGAATGGGCATGGGTGAATAGTAGAGGATCAGGGAATCTGATTCCCCGATTCCCTGATTCCCTGATCCCCTACTTGTGCGATTGCTGAATGATGCGCCCGAAGCTGATCTCCCCGTTATCGATGCGCAGATTGAAGCCGCATTCGGGGTTGGTACAGACCCAGGCCTTGTACGTGATCGGCGCGCCTTCGCGGCCATAATCGGAGAGTGGAATCAGCGTCCCGTTGCCGCACTTCTGGCAGCGAGGCCATTCGATGCTACTGGGATTCGCCATGCACGTTTCCTCCCGCCCCTGCCCACACCCGCCGTGCCCTAGGTCCCCGGGATGCCTTGCCACACGTACGATTGATCGAACGCCTGCTCGAACGCGTACACCCCGTGAAAGTCCTCGACCTTGTCGCCTGGCTGCGTCACCAGGACGCCGACCTCCACTAATGAATAGACGATCCGCCCAAAATCTTCGGTACCCCTGACCCCCCAGTGTTCGAGAACCGAGCGCGCCATCAAACCGAATTGTTCGTGAGCGAAATCGCGGCACGCGAGCGTCAGCTCGGGCCCGCTCACGTGGCGCCGCTCGGGCAGCTTCCCCTGCAGGAATTCGATGCTCGCGAGCACGAAAAGGTAGGCGCGCTCATCGTAGCTGTCGCCGCGCTGCCGCAGCTTGGCCATGACGTCGTTCGCGAAACGCAGGCCGTTCATGTGAGGGCGGGGATCGGGGCCCGGCCGTAGAGCGGAAAGCCCGCGGCCAGATCTTCCACTTCGCCACGAATCCGCTCGACGGTGGCTTCGTCGCGCTGGGTGAGCACCTGGTCGATCAGGTCGGCGATCCGCGTCATCTCCTCGAGTCCCATGCCCCGGGTGGTGAGCGCCGGGGTCCCCAGGCGGATCCCGCTGGTCACGAAAGGTGACTGAGGATCGTCCGGGATGGTGTTCTTGTTGACCGTGAGCCCCGAGCGTACCAGCAATTCTTCCGCCACCTTCCCAGTGAGGCCTTTGGGACGCAGGTCCACCAGCATCACATGACTGTCGGTCCCGCCCGAAACGATGTCGAAGCCACGCTCGATGAGCGCCGCCGCCAGACGCTGCGCATTGGCCACGGTCTGGTGGGAATAGGTCTTGAACTCGCTGGTCTCCGCCTCGCCGAAGGCGACCGCCTTGGCCGCGATCACGTGCATCAGCGGCCCACCCTGGGTTCCCGGGAAGACCGACTTGTCGACCGCCTTGGCGAGGTCGTTGCCGCAGAGGATCAGCCCGCCCCGCGGGCCGCGGAGCGTTTTATGCGTCGTCGAGGTCACCACGTGCGCGTGCGGGACGGGGGAGGGATACACGCCACCCGCCACGAGTCCGGCGAAATGCGCCATGTCGACGAGAAAAATTGCGCCGACTTCATCTGCGATGGCGCGGAACGTCGCAAAATCGATAACCCGCGAGTACGCGCTGCCTCCCGCGACGATCAGCCGCGGGCGGTGTTGCTGCGCCAGGTCGCGCACCCGGTCGTGATCGATGCGGCCCGTGGCGGGATCCACGCCATAGTGCGCCGTCTTCCAGATCACGCCGCTGTGGTTGACCGAGTGCCCGTGGGAAAGGTGTCCGCCGTGCGGCAACGACATCGCCAGGACCAGCTCGCCCGGTTTGGCCACCGCCATGAACGCGGCAAAGTTGGCCTGGGCTCCGGCATGAGGCTGTACGTTGGCGTGCTCGCAGGCGAATAATCGCTCGGCCCGCTCGATCGCCAGGCGCTCGACCTCGTCCACGACCTCGCACCCGCCATAGTAGCGTTTGCCCGGATAGCCCTCGGCATACTTGTTGGTGAGCGGCGTCCCCATCGCGTCGATGACCGCACGGGACGCAAAGTTTTCGCTCGCGATCAGCTCGAGGCCGTCGCGCTGGCGGTTGAGCTCCCGGTCCACCAGGCGGGCGATGGCGGGATCGGCAGAGCCGAGCGACGCCGAGTGATCAAACATGCGAGCTGGTCTCCTCGATCTTGGCGATACGACGGGGATGTAAGCGTATCAAATGTACTGTGCCGGACCGCAATGGTGAATCGTGCTAGCGCCGGCCTCCGCGCCACATCTTGCTCAAGCCTACCACCGCCGCGATGCGCTCTTCCGCCAGACGATCCGCCGCCTGGAATGAGGGAATACCGTCGCGGGCCGCGATGGCAAAGATCTTGAGAATGGCGTCGTAGATCTCCTGCGCCTTGCGCTGGGCTCGTTCCAGGGGCCAGCCCTCCAGCTCGCCATAGACGTTGATGAGCCCGCCGGAATTGATCACGAAGTCGGGGGCATAGAGCAGTCCGCGCCGCTCGAGCTCCACGCCGTGGCGGTCTTCGGCGAGCTGATTGTTCGCGGCGCCCGCGATGATCTCGACCTTGAGCCGCCGCAGGGTGTCGTCGTTGATCACCGCACCCAGCGCGCAGGGCGCGAAAATGTCGCCGGGCTGATCGTAGATCGCCTCGGGAGCGACCGCCGTAGCCCCGAGCTCCGCCACGGCAACGCTGAGCTTGGCGGCGTCGATGTCGGTGATCACCAGCTTGGCGGCCTCGGCGTTCAAGGAGCGCCCCAGAGCCACCGCCACCTTGCCCGCACCCTGGATCAGCACGCGCTTGCCGGCGAGGCTGTCCTTGCCCCAGCGTTGTTTCGCCGCGGCCTTCATGCCCATGTAGACGCCGTAACCCGTCACCGGCGAGGGGTCACCCGAGAGATTCTGCAGCCCGGCGACGTGATCGGTCTCGCGCCGCACGAACTCCATGTCCGCGGGTGAGGTCCCCACATCCTCCGCGGTGATGTAGCGTCCGCCCAGCGAGTCGACGAAGCGGCCATGCGCCCGGAACAGCGTCTCCCGGTCGGTCCGCCGGTTGTCGCCGATGATCACCGACTTGCCGC
>CAYNNS010000356.1:0-3301 GCA_964398345.1 uncultured Gemmatimonas sp.
TCGATCTGACCGTTGGCCTGGATGTCCAGGGGCGTCCCGCCGGTGAAGTCGATGCTGTACTTCACGCCGCGCGCCGCCATGAATCCGTAGCCGATGATCAGCAACACCCCCGTAATGCCGTACGCGTACCTGCGCAGCCCGATGAAGTCATAATGGGCGTCGCGGAACAGCCGCACCTTGCCCAGGCTGAGCGAGGTCGCGTCGGGTCGGCGCCGCAGCCACAGCATGTAGAAGGTCCGCGTAACGAATACCGCGGTGATCATCGACGCGAAAATGCCGAGGATGAGGGTGACCGCGAAGCCCTTCACCGGCCCGGTGCCGAACTGGAAGAGGAAGAGCGCGGTCAGCACCGTCGAGAGGTTGGAGTCGACGATCGCAGGCATCGCATGCCGGAAGCCCTCGTCCACCGCGAGGCGTACCGTCTTGCCGCGCGCCAGCTCCTCGCGCATGCGCTCGAAGATCAGCACGTTGGCGTCGACCGCGATGGCTACGGATAGCACCAGGCCCGCGATGCCGGGCAGGGTCAGCGTGGCGTTGAGGATGGTGAGCCCGGCAACGGCAAAGAGCACGTAGAACCCGAGCGCCACGACGGCCAGCACGCCGGCCATCGCGTAGTACCCGAGCATGATGAGCACCACCATCACCGTCCCGATCAAGCCGGCGTTGATGCCGTCGCGGATGGAATCCTGGCCCAGCGAGGCGCCGACCTGGCGTTCCTCGACGATCTTGAGCGGCACCGGAAGCGAACCGGCCCGGAGCGTGAGCGCGAGGTCGTTCGCATCCTGCAGCGAGCGGTTGCCGAGCGTGATCTGTCCGCTGCGATCGATCCGCCCCTGGATCACCGGCGGACGCCCCTGCACCCGCCCGTCGAGCACGATCGCCATGAAGTCACCGATGTGTTTGCCGGTCTCGGTGCCGAACTTCCGGCCGCCGTTGCGATCGAGCTCGAAGCGCACAATGGAGCCGTTCGTCAGCGGGTCGATGGCCGCGGTGGCGTCCATCAAGTTCTGCCCGGTGATGATCGGGCGGTCGTCGAGCGCATAGAGCAGGCGGTACTGGTTGACCCCCGCCGCGGTAGCCTGCCCTGCCCAGAGGAAGTCGACATTGCGGGGCCAGAGTGCGCGGATCTGCGACAGGTGCAGCAGGCTATCCACCCGGGGATACGCGGTTTCGGCGACGGCGAATTCACCGGGGGTTGCCTGGACTCCCGCGATCCCGGCCGGCTGAATCAGCGCGCTGAGCACGCCGCCCACGGTCGAGGTGTCGGCCGCGGCCTTGGCGGAATCGCCGCCCAGCAGCTGCTGCACCGCCGACGGCTTCGCGGGACCGGCAGCGCCGGCGAGCCCGAGGCTCCGCAGCTGGCGGGCCATTGCGGGCAGTGCTTTCTCGAGCGCGCTGGTCTTGTCGGTGATGCGAAACTCGAGAAAGGCGCTCTTCTGGATGATGTTCTTGGCCCGCGCCGGATCGGTAATGCCGGCGAGCTCGACCACGATGCGCTCACTGCCGACCTGCTGAATCAGCGGCTCGGTCACGCCGAACTCGTCGGTCCGCTTGCGCAGCACCTGAATGGCTTTCTGAATGTCGCCTTTGGGATCGGAGGAGACCTTCTGGGACTGATCGAGCTCGAGGGCGAGGTGCATGCCGCCCTGAAGATCGAGGCCGTACTTGATCGGGATGCCGGTGACCTTCACGTCCCGCATCACGCCGTCGGGCCCGAGCTCGCGGTTGGTGCGCTCGCGCGGATAGAGATAGATGATCGAGATCCCGATGAGGACCGCGATGAGGATCAGCCGGCTGCGAATAGTTCCGAACATCGTCCGCTCATCGCGCCGCGATCGGGCGCGCGGTTGAGGTCTCCGGGGGGCGGCTCAGCGCCGCGAGCGCCTGCTCCCGGTCCAGATCCAGCTGGGCACGCAACGCATCGAGTGAGGGGAAGCGCTGCGTGTCGCGCAGCCGCCTGACCCACTCGATCCGTACCGTCTGCCCATAGAGCTCGGGCGCCGCTCCAAACAGGTGCGCCTCGATCGAGCGCGTCGGATCGCCGACGGTAGGCTTGGCCCCCTGGTTGAGCATCGCCCCGGCGCTGCCGGTGGGCCACTCGACCCGCGCCGCGTACACGCCGTCGGGTGGCAACGCCTTCGCGGGATTCAGCGGCTCCAGGTTGAGCGTCGGAATCCCGATGGTCCTGCCCCGTCCCGCGCCGGGGACGACCCGTCCCGTCACGGTGTAACGTCGCCCCAGCCACTCGGCGACCCGCTCCAGCTCCCCCGCCGCGAGCGCCGCGCGAATCCGCGTGCTCGAGATCACCTCGCCGGCGGCGTCCGCGACCGGCGGCACGACGGTCACCGCGAAGCCGAGTCGGCGCCCCAGCACTGGCAGGGTGAGGCTGTCGCCGGTGCCACCGTGGCCGAAGCGGTGGTTGACCCCGATCACGAGCTCGCGCATCGCGCAACGGCCCAGCAGCACTTCCTGCACGAAGCGCTGCGCGCTGAGTGCCGCCAGCGCGGCGTCGAAGCGCAGCACCACCGCGTACTCCGGACCCAGCTGGGCCAGCATGTCGCGTTGCTCGGGCGCGAGCGTCAGCCGGCTGGGGGCACGCGCCGGCGTGAGCACCGCGGCCGGATGCGGCTCGAAGGTCACCACCACCGGCGCGGCGCCGAGCCGCCCGGCGCGGGTCAGCAGCTCGTGCAGCAGCGCCTGGTGGCCCCGATGCACGCCGTCGAACGACCCGACGGTCACCACGCTGCCCCGGGCCAGCTCGAGCAACTGTGCGGTCATGAGAGCACGACCGCCGGGTGCCAGCCCTCGGGCACCGCGCGCGCGACCGCCACCAGGCGATCCCGGTGGAGCAGCGCCGCTTCCCCCGCGGTGGGGCCGGAGCGCAGCACATCACCGCCGTGGCTCACGCGGGTTACTTCCTCTTCCGCGAGCTCGACGCCGGGCAGCTCGGCCACCAGCGCGCGCGGGGACAGTAGCGCTTCGCGGCCGCTCAGCTCGGCGAACGGCACCGCCTCGCGCACCTCCCACGCCCCGATGCGCTCTCGCCGCAGCGCGGTGACGTGGGCACCGCAGCCGAGGCGGTCGCCCAGATCGCGAGCCAGCGCGCGGATGTAGGTGCCGGGCCCGACCTCCGCAGTGAGGCTGAGCGTAGGCGGCGTATAGCGCTCCAGCGTCAACCCGTACACCATCACCTCCGACGCCACCAGCTCCGGCAGCGCGCCGCGCCGCGCCAGCCGGTGGCTGCGAACCCCGGCCACGCGCTTGGCCGAATAGGCCGGCGGCAACTGGCGCTGCGGGCCGG
>CAYNNS010000357.1:0-3282 GCA_964398345.1 uncultured Gemmatimonas sp.
CCGGTGCAGCGGATGCCAGGCGAGCGTCGCGAGCGTCAGCGCCGAGAGCGAGAGGAACGCCACGGCTAACCCGCCGAGCTGCCCGATGCCGCTCACCACGGCCCGGGCCGCGAAGCCCGGCACGATGCCCGTGAGTCGGGCCGGCCAGCCCCCCCCGGCGAGCGGGGGGTCGAACCCCGCTGCGCTGGCGTTGCTGAGTACGCCGAGGGTGAACGGGACCAGCAGCGCGAGGCCGCCCAGCAGAATGGCGGCGCGTTTCATGTCGAGTCGCGGGATCCGGTCGAAGCCGGCGAGCCCGAGTCCGAGCCCGAGCAGCGGCAGGCCCACGGCCCCGGCACCGAGCACGCGCCAGCAGAAATCTCCTAACCCGCGACCGATCGGTCCCGTCGGCACCGCGCTGACCAGCGTCAGGGCCAGAAACACGCCGAGCACCAGCGCGGCGACGGCGGCAAAGCGGCGGCGATCCTCGGGGCTCATGCCGCCTCGATGGTGATGCGCCGGTCGCGCAGCACCGGAAGCACCGGATAGCTGTCCTGGCGCGCGGCGTCGGCCACGTCGGCGCCGCGACCTCGCCGGGTCAGCTCCCGGCCCGCGGCCGACATCGTCAGCGGGCGCTCCCAGTTGGTCCCGTAGCGGCGCACCAGGTCGACCGCCGCCAGCGCCCCGTCGTTGAGCCCCTTGCGCCGGCGATGGCCCCCCAGAGCGAGCATCGCCAGCCGTCCGGCGGCGTAGGCGTCATCCAGCCCGAATTGCGCGTCCCGCCCAGAGCACAGGATCGCGAGCTCGCGACGGCTGTTGAGCAGCTGCTCGGCGCGGGCGCCCGCCACGCTGAGGTTGGCCGCGGCCGCGACGTAGACTTCCGCGCCGCTCTGCGCCGCGAGCAGGGTCGCGGTGCCGTTGGTCGTTGTCATCACCAGCGTCTTGCCGCGTACCGTGGCGTCCGCCATTTCGAGGGGGCTGTTGCCGAGCGCAAACCCCTCGATCGGCTCGCAGTTCCGTTCTCCGCAGAGCAGCACATCCTCGGGCCCGAGGGTCTGGGCGAGGCGACTCGCCTCCGCGACGCTGCCGACCGGCACGACGCCACGGGCACCGTGGTGCAGCGCCGCGCAGATCGAGGTGGTGGTCCGCAGCACGTCGACCACGAAGACGGAGCGCCCCGCGACCTCGTTCGGCGTGAGGCCCGCGGGGGACAGGAAAACGTCGAGCTTCATTGCTCCGGCTGGAACAGGTTCGTGGCGCGCTCGAGAAAGCGGGTGTCGACCTGGCCCGCGACAAAATCGGAATGGCGGATCAGGCGGGTGAGAAAGGGAATCGTAGTGGTGACCCCCTCGAGAATGAAGCTCTCGAGCGCCTGACCCATGCGCGCCAGGGCCTCGGGACGATCACGCCCGTGGACGATCACCTTGGCGAGCAGCGAGTCGTAGTAGGGCGGCACCGTGTATCCGGCGTAGACGTGGGTGTCCACCCGGACGCCGGGGCCACCGGGCGGGTGATACGCCGTGATGTGTCCCGGACTGGGCTGGAAGTTGCGGCTGGGATCTTCGGCATTGACGCGGCACTCGATCGCATGGCCGCGCAGACCGTTGAGCTCGGCCGGGAAGCTCAGCGGCTCGCCCGCGGCAACGCGGATCTGCTCCTTCACGAGGTCGAGGCCGGTCACCATCTCCGTGACGGGATGCTCGACCTGGATCCGGGTGTTCATCTCCATGAAATAGAAGTTCCCGCCGGCGTCGAGCAGAAACTCGATGGTGCCCGCACCCTGATAGCCGATCGCCGAGGCGAGCGTCACCGACGCGGCGCCCATGCGGGCGCGCAGCTCGGCCGACAGTCCCGGGCTCGGGCTCTCCTCGACGAGCTTCTGGTGGCGCCGCTGAATCGAGCAATCCCGTTCGCCGAGGTGCACCACGCGCCCGTGGGAATCCCCCATCACCTGGATCTCGACGTGGCGCGGCCGGTCGAGGTATTTCTCGAGATACACTTCGCCGTTGCCGAACGCCGCCAGCGCTTCGTTCTGGGCCAGCGAGAAAAGCTGGCCGAACGCCTCCTCGTCCGCCGCGATCCGCATGCCTTTCCCGCCCCCGCCGGCCGTGGCCTTGATGATGACGGGGAAGCCGATCGCCTTCGCGGCGTCGCACCCCGCCTCGACGTCCGTGAGGATTCCCTCGGACCCCGGCACGGTCGGTACGCCGGCCTCGCGTGCCAGGCGCCGCGCCGACGCCTTGTCGCCCATGGCCTGGATCTGCTCCGCGGTCGGTCCGATGAAGGCGATGTTGGAGGCGCGGCAGATCTGGGCGAACTCGGCATTCTCCGCGAGAAAGCCGTAGCCGGGGTGAATGGCGTCGGCCCCGGTGATCTCGGCGGCGGCGATGATGCGCGGGATGTTGAGGTAGGACTGGCGCCCGGGCGGCGGCCCGATGCAGACGTCGTCGTCGGCGAAGCGGACGTGCAGCGATTCGCGGTCCGCCTCGCTGTAGACCGCGACGGTGTGCACGCCGAGCTCGCGGCAGGCGCGAATCACCCGCAGGGCGATCTCGCCGCGATTCGCGACGAGAACCTTGGTGAACATCAGGCGCTGAAGTCCCGCGTCATTCCTTGGGGCGCTTCATTGCTCTGCTGGGTGGGATCCGCGAAGGTCCGGTCCGAGGCGGCAGTCACGCCGGCGGCGCGCAGGCCGAACTCGCTCGGATTGGTCGCGTAGTGCAGCGCGCTCTCATAACTGATGACGCCGGCCTTGTACCAGGCCATCAGGGACTGATCGAACGACTGCATGCGGTATGACACCGCTCCCGCGGTGATGAGATCCGGAATGTTGAGCGACTTCTCGATGCTGCGGATGTTCTCCGCGACCGCCGCGCTGTTGATCAGCACTTCGCAGCCGGGCACCCGCCCCCGGCCGTCGGCGCGCGGCACCAGGCGCAGGCTCACGATCGCGGAGAGCGCGGTCGAGAGCAGCGAGCGGATTTCCGCCTGCTGGTGGGGCGGATAGAACGAGAGGATGCGGCTGATCGACTGGGTCGTGTCGGTGGTGTGCAGCGTGGAGAACACCAGGTGCCCGGTGTCGGCCGCCTTGAGCGCGGTGTCGAGCGTCTCGGTATCGCGGATTTCGCCGAGCAGGATGACGTCGGGATCCTGCCGCAGCACCTGCCGCAGCGCCGACGCGAAGGAGAGGGTGTCGCTCCCCACCTCGCGCTGCGCGATGCTCGCCATGGTATCGCGGTGCAGGAACTCGATCGGGTCTTCGATGGTGATGATGTTGACCCGGGCATGCCGGTTGATGTGGTT
>CAYNNS010000358.1:0-3264 GCA_964398345.1 uncultured Gemmatimonas sp.
TGGAACACCGCGCGGAGTCTGGTCAACGGCAATCACGTCGAGCACTGGCTCAACGGCAAGCAGATCGCTTCGTACGAGCTGGGCAGCGCCGACTGGGCCCAGCGCGTGGCGAACAGCAAGTTCAAGCAATGGCCGGAATACGGCAAAGCGAGCGAGGGGTACATCGGCCTGCAGGAGCACGGCAACTGGATCGGCTATCGCAACATCAAGATCCGGGTGCTGCCGTGAGGCGGTCCGGCGGCCCGGCGGTCTGGCGGTCAGCGAGTCTAGCGCTTACCATGCTTTGCGGCGCGAGCCCGCTTCTCGCGCAGGGCGCGCCCGAAGACCGGCGCGCCGCCGAGGCGGCAACCCACGCGATGATGCACAGGGAGCACGACGCGGTGGCGCTGCGGCATTTGTTCATGTCGGCCCCGCGCCAAGCCACCGCCGCCGACTCCGCGCGCGCCACAGAGCTGGTGAACACGATCCGCCGCACGCTGGCGAAGTACCGCGACGTGGCGGTCGCGCGCGCCGACGGCTACGAGCAGTTCCTGCCCAGTGTGCCGCAGCCGGTGTACCACTTCACCAGCTGGGTCACGGGGTTTTCGGAAGTCTTCGGCTTCGATCCGGCGCATCCGACTTCTCTGCTCTACCGCCGCGATGCCGATGGGTGGTTCACCCTCACGGGAGTGATGTACACGGCGCCGCGCTGGCTCGAGGAGTCGGCGCTGGACGCGCGGATTCCCCTCGGGATCGCGCGCTGGCACCAGCACGTGGACTGGTGCCTGCCGCCCCGCAATCAGCAGGCCCGCTGGCTGGAATCAAAAGATGGGCACCCGGTCTTCGGGCCGGAGAGCCCGATCGCGACGCGGGAGGCGTGCACAAGCGTGGGAGGACGCTTCGTCCCCCATCTCTTCGGCTGGATGGTGCACGTGAACGCGTTCGAGTCCGACGACCCCACGGTAATCTGGGGCGATCACCACTGACGGCGCAGCGGGTTACTCCCGCTCCGCGATGATCGCGGTGCCGTAGCAGAGCACTTCCGTCACGCCGTTCATGATCTCGTTGGCATCGTAGCGCACCCCGATCACCGCGTTGCCGCCGGTCTGCTCCGCGTGCTCGAGCATCAGCTCGAACGCCTCCTGGCGCGCCTTCTCACACAACGAGATGAAGTTGCCGATACGGCCTCCCATCATGGTCTGGAAGCCGGCTCCGATCGTGCCGAAGACGGAGCGCGAGCGAACCGTGATGCCCATGACGACGCCCAGCGTCTGCGCCGTGCGGTAGCCCTCGAGCTCGAAGCTCGTGGTGGTCATGTGGTGGAGAATCTTCGGATTGCCGGATTCGAGACGTGGGGCCATGGGAATCGGGGGTGGGGGATCGCGGGAAAATAGCCGATCGGCGGGGATCCCTCCCCGCGAGCTCAGCGTATTCCCATCACTCGGCCCTCAAGGCGAGGTTGGGATCGACTCTGGAGGCGCGGAACGCGGGCACGAGGCTGGCGACGGTGGCAACCAGCAGCAGCACCAAGGCAACCACCGCGAAGGTGACCGGGTCACGGGCCGGCACGCCGAAGAGCAGCGAAGCGACCAGCTTGCCGCCAAGGAAAACCACCGCGGCCCCAAGCGCTACGCCGAGCAGGGTCACGCGGATCCCCTCCCCCACAACCAGCCGGAGCAGATCGGTTGTCTTCGCGCCGAGCGCCACCCGCACCCCCATCTCGTGGAGCCGCTGCGCAACACTGTACGCGATGACGCCATACAATCCGATCGCGGCAACCAGCAAGGCGAGTCCACCGAACAGCGTGAACATTGTGGCCCCGAGCCGCCAGGGCCGCAGCACCGGATCGAGCGTGACCGACAGCGGCTGAACCGTGACGACGGCGGTGCCCGGCATCACGGCCTGCAAAGCACGACGAACGGGCTCGAGCAAGCGGCGCGGCTGTCCCGCGGTGCGGAGATAGATCACACCGCGGCCATCGAGCGGCAGCGGGTGGTAATGCTGCATGCGATCCCCATCGCCGAAGCTGCCCCAGCGCACATCTTTCGCGATCCCGACGACCTGGGAGCACGGCATGGAATCGGCATCCAGCTTGATGCACTGGCCAATGGCTTCCTGACCCGGCCAGACCCGGCGCGCCATGGCCTCGCTGACGACCGCGGCGCGGGGATTCTCCCGATCGGCTTCGCTCAGGGCCCGACCGCGGAGAATCGGCGTGCCCGTTGTGCTGAAGTAATCACCCGAGACGCGGATCTGATACAGCCTGCCGAGCGCATTGACGGATCCGCGCCCGGGAACGAAGGCGTCCTCGACCAGGCTCGACCAGTAGGGCGTGCCGAACGTGACGGCGGCCGACTGGACACCGGGAATGGCGCGGGCCGCCTCGAGCATGCGCTGCTGCAGGGAATGGCGCTCGTCGGGAGCGAGTCGCGTCCCGCGATAGTTGGTTGCGACCATGAGCAGGCGCTGCGGCTGGTAGCCCAGGTCGATCGCGGCGACGTTGCGCAGACTGCGAAGGAAGAGGCCCGAACCGATGAGCAGGACCACCGAGAGGGCCGCCTGCAATACCAGCAGGCCGGAGCGCAGCCGGGTCGCGTGGTGGCCGCCCTCGCGGCCACCCGTCCTTAGCCCCCACGTCATGTGGGTGGCGCCGGGTGTCGAAACCGGGCTCGCTGGCGCGCTCGTCGCGTGGCCGCGCCGGCCTGCCGACGTTGTGAAGGCGCGGCTCAGGCCCTTCGCCGCGAGCCAGCCAGCCGACGCTCACCGATGCAGCCGCGGCCAGGGCGACCAGCCGCTCCCGGCTCGGTTCGGCCTCGCCCTTGAGCCACTTGCGAAATGCCGACGGCGATACGCCCATCGCCCTGGCCGTGGGTTCCACCTGGAACCGGGTGGCAGAGGAAGCGAGACCCACGGTGTGCCCGGCTCGCTGGTGCGCCTCGACCAGGCGCCATCCCTCCGGGTACAGCGACCCGGAGATGCCCTGCACGAACAGGCGCTCACCGAGTTCCGCGAGCTCGTCCTCACTGCGCCCGGCCCAGGTGTGCATGCTCAGCACGGTGAACTGCTCGAAGTCCTCCTCGCTGGTCACGCCGCGAATGCCGGTGAGCAGCATCCGCCCCAGATCGGCCGGTGTGACCTGCAGCGACCTGAGGTGGTGGCGGGCGAACGCGGACAGCGAGTAGCCGTCGATCAGGGTGCCGTCGAAATCGAAGAACGCCCCGATGTTCGGGCCTTTCGGCCCGGCCTCGACTGCGGCGATCAGGTCTTTCTCCGACCACGTCCCGC
>CAYNNS010000359.1:0-3250 GCA_964398345.1 uncultured Gemmatimonas sp.
GCGGGTGAGTGAGCGCGCTCGCCCGATGCACCCGCTCTCGACGGCCAGGCGTGTGGCGCGCAAGAGCCGGAAGCCGCAGCCCTCGGGCTCGCCGGCGGGGGCGCGGCCGACGGGCCCGCCGCTCGTGAAGTGCCGGACGACGGTGACCTCCATGTGGACAGCGATGCCCTGATGGATGCCGTGGTCCTGCAGGGTGCGGATCATCTCCAGGCCGGTGCGATCTCCCACGTGGGCCAGCCGGGGATAGCGATGCCCGCCGAAGTTGCGCTGCAGGATGCGCCCGTCGGCGGTGCGATCGAAGAGCGAACCCCACGCTTCCAGCTCGCGCACCCGCTCGGGCGCTTCCTTCGCGTGCAGCTCGACCATGCGCCAGTTGTTTAGGTACTGGCCGCCGCGCATGGTATCGGCGAAATGCACCCGCCAGCTGTCGCGGTCGTCGACGTTGGCGAGCGCCGCGGCCATCCCGCCCTCGGCCATCACCGTGTGGGCCTTGCCGAGCAGCGACTTGCAGACCAGGCCGACGGACACCCCGTTCGCCGCGGCTTCGATCGCGGCACGGAGCCCCGCGCCCCCCGCGCCGATCACCAGCACATCGTGATCGAGATGCTGGAGCTCGACCATCAGATGATCCTGGGATCGGTCAGGATCCCGGAGGAACAGAGCCGCACGTAGATGTCGGCGAACAGCACCGAGAAGAGCGAGACCCAGGCCCAGCGATGGTGCGCCCGGTTGAGGCAGCTGGCGCAGCGATAGGGGGTGCGGAAGGCCGGCGTGCGGGAGAATTGATCGCGGAAGCCGCCGAGCAGATGCCGCAGCGAATGACAGCCGAGCGTATAACAGGCGATGCATACGACGTTGACGGCCAGCACGATGGTGCCTAACCCGATGCCGAAGCGGGTCCCGCCGCCCGGGGTCTCCCACCAGAGCGCCTTCCACACGTCGTAGGAGAGAATCACCACGAAGATCAGCGCGATGTACAGGAAGTAGCGGTGCACGTTTTGCAGCACCAGCGGTAGATAGCGCTCGCCGAGGTAGCTGTTGCGCGGCTCGCCGACGGCGCACGCGGGCGGATCGGCCCAGAATGACTTGTAATACGACCCGCGGTAGTAGTAGCAGGTGAACCTGAAGAGTCCGGGGAACGGCAGGATCAGCAGCGCCGGACTCCAGGGCAGGAAGCCGGGCCAGAATGAGGGCTTGGGCAGCAACGGACTATAAAACGGCGAGAGATAGGGACCGTAGGTGAAGTGCGCGTTCTGCAGCGCGGCCCAGGTGCCGTAGACCAGGAAACCGCCGAGTCCGAGAAAAATGAGCAGGGGCTGAATCCACCAGGTGTCCCGGCGGGCGGTCTCGAGGAAACGGCGGCGAGTGAGTGGAACGACTGGGGAAGTCATCAGGGACGATTCCGGCCTCGTAATTTGGCAGGGATGGCGTCCCGATTCTAATCGATTGTGCGGAACTCCTCCACTCTAGAGAGCACCACTTCCGATCGCGGCGCGTTGGAGTGCGCCGCCATCAGCTTGAGCAACTGGTGCGGTGGCACCGGCTTCACCAGGTGGGTGTCGAAGCCCGCCTCCTGGGAGCGCTTGCGATCGCGCTCCAGCCCGTATCCCGTCATCGCCACGATGAGGGCGTGGGCCAGCCCGCCCTGCCGGAGCCGGGGGCAGACCTTATAGCCGTCCATGCCGGGGAGGCCGATGTCGGGCAGCACGACGCCCGGTTGCTGCGTCACCGCGAGGTGCAGCGCATGCTCGCCTTCGTGCGCGATCAGCACGTCGTGGCCGCCGAGCCGGAGCAGCTTGGTGAGACTTTCCGCCGCGTCGCGGCTGTCGTCGACCACCAGGATCCGGAGCGGGGCGCAGTCGGGGACTTCGCTCGCGTCGTCGTCGCGCGGGCGATAACCGTCGAGCTCCTGTAACAGGCAAGGCAGCCGCATGGAGAACTCGCTCCCGCGGCCGGGGCCTTCGCTCGCGGCGCGGACCGACCCGCCGTGGAGCTCGACGACGGTCTTGACCAGGGACAGTCCGATACCCAGGCCACCCTGCGCGCGGTCCAGGGTGCGCTCGCCCTGGGCGAAGAGCTGAAAGATTTCCTGCAGCATGTCGGGTGCGATGCCGATGCCGCGGTCGCGCACCGTGATCACCACGGCGGAGGCGTCGCGCTCGACCGTGAGCGCGATGGTACCGCCGTCGTTCTGGTACTTGGCCGCGTTGTTGAGCAGGTTGGCGATCACCTGGGTGAGCCGGGCCCGGTCGCCTTCGACCCGGATGGCCGCGTCGGGCATGGTGACCAGGAGCTCGTGGCGATGGGCGTCGATGAGCGGGCGGCTGGTCTCCACGGCGCGTGCCACCACCGAGGCGAGATCGAGGGGCTGCAGGCGCAGCTTGATCTTGCCGAGCGTGATCCGGGAGACGTCCAGCAGGTCATCCACCAGGCGGGTGAGCTGCACCGCCTGGCGTTCGATCACCCCGCGGCACCAGAGCACATCGGGATCGTGCGACTCCTTGAGCTGCAGGATGTTGATCGCGTTGCGCAGCGGCGCCAGGGGATTGCGCAGCTCGTGGGCGAGGAGGGCCAGGAACTCGTCCTTGCGGCGGTCCGCGACCCGCAGCTGCTCGGCGAGCTCCGTCTGCCGGGAGCCGGCGGCTTCGAGCGCCGCGGTGCGCTCCGCGACCCGCTGCTCGAGGTCGCGGGTCAGCTCCTCGGCTTCCCGCCGCTTGCGGTAGAGCTCGGCGAAGACCGAGACCTTGGCGCGCAGCAGCTCGGGCACGATCGGCACCGACACGTAGTCCACCGCACCGCGCTCATAGCCCATCAGCCGGTCGCTGTCGGTCAGGTGCACCGCCGACACGAAGATGATCGCCGTTTTCTGGTAACGTGGGTGGCCGCGGATGATTTCGGCCAGCTCGAAGCCGTCGAGTTCCGGCATGCTTACGTCGATCAGGACGACGGTGATGTCGTTCTTGAGCAGCAGCTCGAGCGCTTCCCGGCCGGAACTGGCCTTGATCAGGTTTTCACCCAGATCGGCGAGGATCGCTTCGTAGCTGAGCAGCTTGCCGGGCTGATCGTCGACCAGCAGGATGTTGACCTTGTCGCTGTGGCTCATGACCGGCCTCCGGTTACCGGTGCAACCACATCCGCAGGGCGGACAGCAGCTGCTCGGTGTTGACCGGCTTCGCGAGATAGTCGGAGGCACCCGCCTCGAGGCATTTCTCGCGATCGCCCTTCATCGCCTTGGCCGTGAGCGCGATGA
>CAYNNS010000360.1:0-3247 GCA_964398345.1 uncultured Gemmatimonas sp.
CTCCGGGGTCCTGCAGCGCTCCGCGCAGGGCGCGATAGCCGAGGAACAGGAAGAAGAGAATCAGGGTGAAGGTGAGCCGGGCGTCCCAGGTCCACCAGGTGTTCCAGACCGGCCGGGCCCACAGCGGCCCCGTCGTCAGCATCACCAGGCTGAACACCAGCCCCACCGCCGCGCACGAATCGGCGAAACGATCGAGTCTGGGATCGCGCAGCCAGAGGTAGAGAATGCTCGCGATGCCGACCAGCGAGAACGAGAGTAACGCGCCCCAAGCCGCGGGGACGTGCACGTAGAAGATCTTCTGCGGCAAACCCTGAAAGCGCTCGACCGGCGTGAAGCGGAGCGCCAGCACGTACACCAGCGCGAGGCCCAGCAGGCCGAGGCCGGTGAGAATCTGGCCGCGACGAATCAGCCGCCGGGCCTGGGGGAGATCCACCGTCATTCGTCCATCAGCGCTGGAAAGAGCAGCAGGCAGAGCGTCACGAATACCAGGTCGTAAAAGGCCAGAATCCGGAGCCAGCCTGCAATCTCGCTTCCGGGTCGCCCGGCGAGCAACCGCGCGGTGACCTGGACCGCACCGATGACCGGCGGCAGCAGAAAGGGCAGCACCAGCAGCGGCAGCATCAGCTCGGCAAAGCGGGTTCGTACCGTCATGGCGGCAAAGACCGTCCCGACCGCCACGAAGCCCGTGGTCGCCAGGATCGCGGTGACCAGGATTCCCGGCAGCGCCCCACCCAGATCGACTCCGAAGAACAGCACGAAGAGCGGCAACGCCACGGCTTCGACCGTGAAAACGAAAGCGAGGTTGGCGAGGTACTTGCCGAGGAAGAGCGCACTGCGGGAGACCGGCGCGAGCAGCAGGCCGTCGAGGGCGGCGTTCTCGCGCTCCAGCGCGAACGAGCGGTTGAGCGCGATCACGCCGGAGAAGCTGAAGGTGATCCACAGCACGCTGGGCGCCAGCATCTCGCGCGACACGGCCGCGGCATCCCGCGCGAAGTTGAAGATCACCAGCACCAGCGCCGCGAAGGCGATCGCCGCTACCAGCGCCGTCTTGCTCCGGTATTCGACCCGAAGATCCTTCCAGGCCACGTGCAGGGCGACGCGCAGGAACTCAGGCATGCAATGCCTGGCGACAGCGCGCCAGAAAGCCGTCCACGGTGTCCTCTCGCGGCCCGCCGAGCGCCCAGGACCCCCGGACCAGCAGGTGCGTGTGGGTCGCGAGCTCCCAGGCATCGTGGGCGTCGTGGGTCACCAGCACCAGCGCGCGGCCTTGGGACCGCTCGGCAGTGAGCAACGCCAGGGTCTGCTCACTCGACTGAGCATCCAATCCGCTGAACGGCTCGTCGAGCAGCAGCAGGCGAGGCCGCTGCAGCAGCGCGCGTGCGAGAGCGACACGCTGCACCATGCCCCGGGACAAGCTGCGCACCGGATCGCTGCCGCGATCGCTCAGCCCGACCGCGGCGAGCCGGACGCGGGCGGCGCCTCCCGGATCCGGAACTCCGTACAGCCGGGCCGCAAACTCCAGGTTTTCGCGCGCGCTCAGATCATCGTAGAGCTGGCTCTGGTGGGAAAGCAGTCCGATTCCCCGGCGCGCCAGCGGCTGCCGGGCCAGCGACTCACCCTCGATGTTGACCGTGCCACTGGTCGGCCGCGCCAGTCCTGCGAGCAGCCGCAGCAGCGTGGTCTTGCCGGCCCCGTTCGGACCGGTGATAAGGTGACATTCCCCGGGATAGACCAAGAGGGAGACGCCGGCAAGCGCCCGCGCGGCGCCGAACCGCCGCTCCAGATTTCGCGCCTCGAGAAGGGGAACCGCCGGGAGCGTCACGGGGGCGGAATATATCGCCGCCCCGGGTCAGGCTTAGCTGGCGACCTCGAAAAGGTCGGTGAGCTGGGTCAGGGCGAGCAGAAAGCGGAATTCGTCACTGGGGTGCCACAACACCACCCGCTGGTTGCGATCCGCGGCACGACGCTGAATGAGCATGAGCGCCGAGAGGCCGGCGGAGTCGACTCGCTTGGTGGCGGCGAGATCCACGTTGAGCGTGCCGCCGTCCGAGAGTTGTTCGAGCAGCGTGACGGCGGCCTCGCGAAAGGACGCGCGCGTTTCCAGCCCCAGCTCGGTCGGGGCCGTGATCGACGCGGACTCCTGCGTAATAGCCATGAGGAACGCGAAGGCCAGTCCAATGCCAGTGCGATCAACTCGCGCGAGGGGAACCACTTACCCTCTCACTCCGGGGCTCTTCCTGCGATGCGACACACCGCACTCCGCGGCAGCCGTGGTCATCTGCAAGCGAGTCGCAGCACTTATCCCTCTGGCTCGCAATCGGTTGCGTCCTCGATTCACCCTTGCAGTAATGCGGTCGCGATGTTCATTAGAGCGGGCGTGGATCCCTGATTCCCTGATCCCCTGATGCATGACCGATCAAATCGACACCCTGCTCTCCGAACAACGCCGCTTCCCACCGCCGCCGGAGTTCGCCGCGCGGGCAGCCGCGAAGCCCGAGCTGTATCAGCGCGCCCGAGCCGACCGGTTGGGGTTCTGGGAGGCCGAAGCCAAGGCGCTCACCTGGATGCAGCCGTGGTCGAAGGTTCTGGAATGGGAGTCACCGCACGCGCAGTGGTTCGTGGGCGGCAAGCTCAACGTTTCGGTGAACTGCCTCGACCGGCACCTGGCAGGACCGCGCCGCAACAAAGCCGCCCTGATCTGGGAGGGAGAGCCCGGCGACCGGCGCACCCTCACCTATTGGGAGCTCGCGCGCGAGGTGAACCGGGCCGCGAATGCTCTGCGCCAGCTCGGGGTGAAACGGGGCGATCGGGTGGCGATCTACCTGCCGATGATTCCGGAAGCCGCCATCGCCATGCTCGCCTGCGCGCGCATCGGCGCGGTGCACTCCGTCGTCTTTGGAGGGTTCTCCTCGGAGTCGCTGCGCGATCGCATCAACGATGCCCAGGCCGTTGCGCTCATCACCGCCGATGGCGGCTACCGCCGGGGCCAGGTCGTTCCGCTCAAGCGCTTTGCCGACGCGGCGCTCCGCGAGTGTCCTTCCATCCGGGACGTCGTCGTCGTGCGGCGGCTTACGGGTGCCGACGGGAACGAGTCCTTCGCGACCTTGCAGGAGGGGCGCGACCACTGGTGGCATCGGCCTCTCGACAACGCCGCGCTCAAGGCCGATGCCGAAACCAAGTGCCCGGAGGAGCCGCCGTTCCACCTTTAAACCCCGGGACACACCGCCCAACCCCAGGGGTAACTCCC
>CAYNNS010000361.1:0-3233 GCA_964398345.1 uncultured Gemmatimonas sp.
CGATCGGCGAGCTGGGCAACGCGGTCGGCGACGCGGCCGCTGTCGGGATGGATGCCGTGGTCGGCGTGGGCGACGTGCAGCTCCAGCGCGCGCGCGGCCGGCGAGCGACGCAGCAGGCCGAGCAGCGCAAGCGAGTCGGGTCCACCGGAAACCGCAACGATCGCGGGACCGGCGCCGAGCTCGAGGGCGGCGAGCTCCCGATCGAAGCGCTCGGCGAGGCTCACGTGCCCTCGAACGGCTCCATGTGCACCAGCACGTTCTCGACCCGCGGCACCGCGGTGCGGATGCGGCTCTTGACCTTGCCGCTCAACACGTGGGCCTCGTGCAGCGAGAGGTCGGGGTTGGCCTGGACGTGCAGCTCGAGCAGGTACTTGGTACCGCTCTTCCTGATGCGCAACTTTTCGGTGGCCAGCACTCCCGCCACTTCCCGCGCGGCCGACTCGACGGCCTGGAACACCGCTTCATCGGGAGACTGATCCATCAGGTCGGCCAGCGCCGGACGAATGATCTGCGCGCCGTTGTAGAGAATGATGAGCGACGCGAAGAGCGCGGCCCAGTCGTCGGCGGATTCCCAGCCGGGGCCTCCGATCAGGGCAATGGAGATCCCGACGAACGCGGCGGCGGAGGTGATCGCGTCGGAGCGGTGGTGCCAGGCATCGGCGGCGACGGCCTGGCTGCCGAGCTCCTCGGCGCCCCGTAACACGCGGCGGAACAGCGTCTCCTTGATCGCGACCACGACGATCAGCACGATCAGGGTGAACGGGGCCGGAGCGTGGTGCGGGATCCGGATTTCCCGCACCGCTTCGATGGCGATGCCGAGCGCCGCACCGATCAGCATCAGCCCGACGATGGCCGACGACACCGCTTCGGCCTTGCCGTACCCGAAGGGATAGCGCTCGTCCGCGTCGCGCGAGGCCACCCGCAATCCGCCCCACACGACCAGGGAGGAAAAGATGTCGGCCACCGACTCCACGGCGTCCGCGATCAGCGCATAGGAGTGCCCGAGAATCCCCGCCAGCAGCTTGGTGAGCGCCAGCAGGCCGTTGGCGATGAGCCCGGTGCGTGCCAGCCGGATGCCGCGGTGCATCGCGAATCAGCGCCGGCGCAACCGCTGCTCGAAGAGCTCGAGGATCCGGCGATACTCGTCGGTCCAGGAATCGGGACGCACGAAGCCATGGTCTTCCACGGGATACACGGCGAGCTGCCAATCGGTCTTGCCGAGCTCGATCAGCCGCTGGGTCAGCCGTACCACGTCCTGGAAGTGCACGTTGACGTCGACCATCCCATGCAGAATGAGCAGCGGCGCGGCGAGGCCTTCGGCGAAATAAATGGGAGAAGATTGCCGGTAGGCGATCGAGTCGTCCTGCGGCTCGTTGAGGATCTCCGCGGTATAGCCGTGGTTGTAGTGCGCCCAGTCCGTGACGGGACGCAGCGCGGCGCCGGCGCCGAACCACTTGGGCTCGCGAAAGAGTGCCATCAGCGTGATGAAGCCGCCGTAGCTCCCGCCGTAGATGCCGACGTGCTCGGGGGTGACGCCGGCGTGCCGCCCGAGCCAGCGCACCGCGTCGACCTGATCCTCGAGCTCGCGCCCCCCCATGTGGCGGTAGTTCGCCAGGCGCCAGTCGCGGCCGTATCCGGTCGAGCCGCGATAATCCAGATCCAGCACGACGTAGCCCTTCGACGCGAGCAGCTGGTTGAACTGGTATTCGCGGAAATAGCTCGACCAGTAGTTGTGGACGTTGTGCAGGCATCCGGCGCCGTGCACGAAGATCACCGCCGAGCCATTGGCGCGTGCCCCGACGTCGCCGGGCCGATAGATCCGCGCGGGAACCTGGGCTCCGTCGGACGCGGGGATCGTGATGACCTCGGGCTTGAGCCACTTGAAGGCAAGCCAGGCTGCCGTCGGAGAGGTGGTGAGCTGGGCGCGCGGCGCACCGGGGCGGGCGGCCTGGAGAAAGAGCTCGGGCGGACGATTGGCGGTGGAAAACAGATCGGCGAGCTGGCGCAGATCGGGACTCAGGGTGACGCTGTGGCCGCCGACCTGGTCGGTCAGCCGGACCGGCGGACCGGCGGACAGGGGCAGGAGGTACGCGTGCTGTTCGTAGGGGGAGACCTCGCTCGTGTGCAGCAGCCACTGCGTGCGCTCGGACGTCAGCGCCGCGGACAGCACCTCCCACTTTCCCTGGGTGCGCTGCACCCGGTGCGAACCGTCGGCGCCCATCGTGTAGAGATGGGCATAGCCATCCGCCTCCGAAACCAGCCAGACGCTCTGGTCTCCGGGCAGCCACCCGCCTACCCCGTCGCAAGGCGCCGCGCAGGGCCCGCCGACCCAGGCGGAATCGCGCAGGACGTCGATGACAGTAACCCGCGCGGAGTCACTGTCGATCCGGAGCAGCCGCCTCTCGGTGAACGCCCGGTTCCAGGCATAGAGCAAGGCCGCGCTGCCCCGGTCGTTCCAGCCCGCAAAGGCGAGCTGGGCGTAGACCCCGCTGGTGTCGCCGGGGAAGGGCCGTAGCCAGCGCAGCGCTCCGGAACGGACGCTGAGCAGTCCGAGACGCGTCCGGGTCTGCACGTCGCCGACTTTGGTGCGGGAGCTGATCTCCTCGGTATAGCCGGAGACCGTCACATAGTTCGGAACCTGGGCAGCGCGGGCGTCGGTGGCGGGCGTATTGAGCTGCACCAGCACCGCATCCCCGGCGGGCGATGGCGCGAGCTCCCGCACCTGCTCACCGCGCGCGAGATAGAAGGGTTTGGGGGCCGTGGCGTCCCGCGCGTCGCGTTCGGCGCGATCGACGCTGTCGCGCCAGCGGCGATCGCGCACCGCCGCGATGAGCGCGCGCTCCTCGGCTTCGACGAAGCCCCGCTGGCCATCGGCGCGCTTCGGCTCCTCGGGCGCGGGGCCCGGCCGGATGTCGGTGAGCTGCTCCACCCCGCCCTGCACGATGTCGAGCGCGAAGAGATTGTTGTCGCGCCGGAAAAAGACCCGACGGCCGTCCCGGTCGAACGAGGGGTCGGTCTCCGCGACGCCCGGCGTACTCGTCAAGCGCCGGACTAACCCGCTGGGCAGCTCGACCAGATAGAGGTCGCCCCGGACCGACGTCACCCGGTGCTTGCGGTCCGGCGCGAGGCGGCCGTCGGCGAGCGCGGGCTCGAGCGAATCGGCCTGCGCCTGGGTGAGGCGCTCGGGCACGGCGCCGCTCGCGGCCCGCACCCGGTACGCGGCCAGGGGCTCG
>CAYNNS010000362.1:0-3230 GCA_964398345.1 uncultured Gemmatimonas sp.
GGCGCCCAGTCCGGCGGCGGCCGGGCCGGCCGGCTGGTGCAGCAAGCCCTCGTCGTCGCCCAGATCGCCGCGGCCGTGGCGCTCCTCACCGGCGCCGGCCTGCTCACCCGGACCTCCGCGCGCGTGGCGCAGATCGACCCCGGCTTCCAGCCCGACGGCGTGATCACCGCCTCGCCCAGCTATCCGCATCCCTGGCGCGTCAAGGAGAAGTACCTGCCGGTGACCCGCCAGATTCTGGTCGAGCTCGCCCGGATGCCGGGCGCCGGCAGCGTCGCGCTCCGGGCCCCGCTGCCCCTGGGTGCCTCCCGCGCTAACCCGCAGGAGTCGCCCCTGTCCGTCGAGGGCGCCGAGCGTCCCCTGACGGGGGACCAGCTCCCGCAGCAGGTGCTCGCGGTGAGTCCGGGCTACTTCACGACCCTCGGCATCCCGGTGCTGCGCGGGCGGGAATTCGGCGCATCCGACCTCGAGGCCACGCCCCAGGTGGCGGTGCTCAATCAGTGGGCCGCGCGCCACTGGTTCCCCAACCAGGACCCGCTCGGCCGTACCATCCGGCTCGACACCGCGCCGGCGCAGCCCGTGGCGCTCACCGTGGTGGGCGTCGTGCAAGACAGCAAGGCCGCCTCGCGCAACCTGCTGCTCTTGGAGGACGCGGCCGAGCTCTACCGCCCCTACGAGCAGGCGAGCAGCGCCTTCCCCGAGTTCTTCATCCGGGCCACGTCGGCCCCGGGGCCCCTGCTGCGCCCGGTGCGGCAGCTGCTCGCGCAGCTCGTCCCCGACCGCCCCGTCTTCGCGTCCCCCGTCGCCCAGCAGCTGAGCGACCAGCTGGGCCGGGTTAGGCTGAACGCGGTCCAGATCATCGCCTTCGCGCTCGTCGGGCTCGCGCTCGCCCTGCTCGGCATTCACGGGGTGCTGTCCTATGCCGTGGGGCGCCGCACCCACGAGATCGGCATCCGCGGCGCCCTCGGCGCGACCCGCGGCGGCATCGAGCGCATGGTGCTGCGCGACGCGAGCCGGCTCACCCTCCTCGGCCTCGCGCTGGGTCTGCCCCTCGCCGGGTTCGCCACCCGGCTGATCCGCGGTATGCTCTACGGCACCAACCCGCGCGATCCCCTGGTCTACGCCGCCGTGGCAGGCGCCGTCCTGCTGGTCTCGCTGGTCGCCGCCTGGGCGCCGGCCCGCAAGGCCGCCCGCGTCGACCCGCTCATCGCGCTCAGAACCGGCTGATGGAATCCGTCGCCCAGGCCGACCCGCGAGCGCGACTGGCGCGGGCCGTCCGGACCGACGATGTCGCGGGGGTCCGGAGCGTGTTAGCGGAACACCCCGAGCTCACGCGGCGGCTCGACGAGGAGCTCCCCGACGCGGCGTTCGGCGAGACCGCGCTGCTGGAAGCCGTCTCTCACCAGAACCGGGAGATCCTCGACCTCCTGCTCGAGGCCGGCGCGGGCATCGACGTGCGCAGCCACTGGTGGGCCGGGAGCTTCGGCGTGCTCGACAGCCCCTCGGGCATGGAGGACTACCTCATCTCCCGCGGTGCTACCCTGACCGCGCACGCGGCCGCGCGGCTGGGACGAGTCGACGACCTGCGGCGTATGCTGCAGCGGAATCCCGCCCTGGTCCACGAGCGCGGCGGCGACGGCCAGACCCCGCTGCACTTCGCGCACAGCATCGGCGCCGCCGAGCTGCTGCTCGCGTTCGGCGCCGACATCGATGCCCGCTGCGTCGACCACGAATCCACCCCGGCGCAATGGATGCTGAACCGCGCCCTGGAGGTGGCGCGCTACCTCGTCACGCAAGGCTGCAGCACCGACATCCTCATGGCCGCCGCCCTGGGCGATCTGCCGCTGGTCCAGCGTCACCTCGAGGCGAACCCGGCCGTGATCCGGATGAGCGTCTCGGACGAATGGTTCCCGCGCCGGAACCCGAAGAGCGCCGGCACGATCTACCAGTGGACCCTCGCGCCGCAGAAGCCCGCGCACTACATCGCGTGGAAGTTCGGCCACGAGGTCATCTATCACTGGCTGATGCAGCGGAGCCCCGCGGACCTGCAGTTTACCGTGGCGTGCGAAGTCGGCGACGAGCCGCGACTCGCGGAGTTGCTGCGGCAGCAGCCCCGGCTCCTCGACAGCATGTCGGAGCGAGACTGGCAAAGGCTCCCCATCGCGGCCAAGGACGCCAATCTGGCGGCTGTGCGGCTGCTGCTGAAACACGGCTGGCCCGTCGACACCCGCGGCAGCGAAGCGGGCGCCACCGCGTTGCACTGGGCCGCGTTCCAGGGTCACGCGGAGCTCACCCGGGAGCTCCTGTCGCATGACCCGGACGTCTCGATCAAGAGTCTGGAGTATCCGGGAACCGCGCTCGATTGGGCGATCTACGGCTCGAAATACGGCTGGCACCCCGACCGGGGCGACTACGTCTCTACGGTGGAACAGTTGCTCAAGGCCGGCGCCAAGGCCCCCGCCTTACGCGGGGACCTCATCGCCAGCGCAGCGGTCCTCGACGTCCTGCGCAGGCACGCCTAGTCCACGAACGCCCAGAGCAGCTCGCGGCTCTGCTTGTCGAGCGCCCTGGGGTTGCCGATGTGGTAGAGGTCGCCCGCCACGTCGCGGATCAGGAAGCCGCCATCCGGCAGGCTTCGCGGCCAGTCGTCCAGCCTGGTCTGAAAGCTCCGCGGACCCTGGCGGGTTTGCACCCGCCAGTGCCGGATCTCCACTTCCTCTTCCACGGCGAGCACCCGGGTGACCTCGAGCAGGAATCCCGCGTCCGCGAGCGCCCCCTCGAGCGCACCGCGGGACGCCTCATCCAGCTCGGCGGGGTCCCGCACAAGGGCGACTTCTTCCTGCTCGTCGTCGCGCAGCGATACCCACCGCCGCGCCTCCGACCACGGAAAACACGGACGCACAGTCACCGGAATCGCGGTGTCGCCGCGGAGGACGCAGAGGCTCCCGTCCGCCCGGTACTCCAGCGTGGGCTTCTGCTCGGCCAGGATCCGGTGCTTCATGCTCGGTCGAAACAACACTGTCGGCTGCATTGGATACTCCCCCACTGGTCACTGGTCACCGCCACTACCGCATCGCCATCTGCAGCTCATGCAGTCGCTGATACTTGCCGCCGAAGACCCGCAGGAGCTCCGCGTGGGTACCCATCTCCACCAGCTTGCCATCCTCGATCACGAACAGCCGCGAGGCCTTACGCAGCGTCGAGAGCCGGTGCCCGATCGCGAACACCGTGCG
>CAYNNS010000363.1:0-3223 GCA_964398345.1 uncultured Gemmatimonas sp.
ACAACCAAAGGCCCCGAGGGCTTGTTCCTGGAGTTTGCGGGGGTCAAACACGCAAAGCGTCTTGAGGCCGGTGGAGTCGTAGGGCGGCGCCAAACTATAGCTGGTGCCGAACATCTGGTTCCAGGAATACCAGGTCACCCCGTAGAACGTCTTGTTCGTGCCCAGGATGGGCGGAGTGAGCGGGTAGCTGCCGGCGGCGTCGACCTTCTGCCGCGGCGTCCAATCACAGCGGTAGGGCTTGGGACAGGGTTTGACGATGTTGAGCATCGTGCCGTTGCGGAAGCTGTAGCGCAGCTCCGCTTTCCTGCTGCCTACCTTGATGCGATAGATGGCGCCGACCCCGAAGTGCCCCCCGCCATAGCTCGTCCCATAGAGGTAGCTGTCTTTGCCGTCGACGAGCCCCGAGTGCGGCGCGGCGGCATCGTTCCGGCTGGCGGTGAAGGGATACAGCACGGTGAGCTTGCCCTTCGTGGAGATCTTGAAGACCACGCCCTTCCCGAACTTCCCGCCCGAGGGCGAGGTCGAGTAGATGTCGCCGTCCGGTCCTTCGACCAGCCGGGCGTCCTCCCTGAACCAGATCGGCTCCTCGGTCGCAATGCCTTTGGGGCCAGAAGGAGTTCCGAAATCGTGGAGCGCCAGGAAGTGCGCCCTCGGCCGGCCTGGATCGGACGGATCATGGGCTGGCTGCTGGCGAAGCAGGCCAGCGAAACCGATGGCGAAGGCGGCCAGGTAGCGAGTTTGTGTCAGCATGAGATTCTCCCCGTTACGCATTGCGCAGTTCGACGGGGAGATACGTCATCTACGGCTTCAATGCGGCTCCCCTGGCGGGCTCCCCGGCGAGGACCGCCATTCGCTTCTTCACTTCCTGTACCTTCGGCTGGAGGTCGGGATCGGCGTTCTTCCAGAGCGCCACGAACCGGCCGTAGTACTCGAGCGCTTTGTCCTTGTTGTTGCGCCCTTCATACATCTCCCCCAGGCGCCGCAGTGTCGTCGGCAGCATGTACTGGCGGAAGGCCGGTCCGACGTCCGGCTGGTTGGCGAACCCCTCGTACGCCGCCAGCGCCGAATCGGGTTGCCGCATTCCCTCGAAGGTCTGCCCGATCTCCGACAATCCCGTGATCACCCCGCCGGTCTTGACCCGGGACTCGCGGAATCCCGCCAGCGCCGCGACGTACTGACCTTTGCCCAGCGCGACCAGCGCCGTCGCCCAAGGAAGCGCCACATCGGACTTCCGGATCGGCTCGGGAACCTTCTGCTCGTACTCGGCCAGGAGCCGCTCGGCCTTGGCCACCGCGCCGGCCTTCGCGTAGCCTGCGCTGACGGGGACATAGGGCAAATCCGCCGGATCCGCGCCCGATTTCGCAAAGGTCGCGACCAGGGAATCGAGGATCCGTTCTCCGGCTTCGGGCTTGCCTCGCAGCATGGTGTTCCCGTAAGCGAGGTCGACCGCGGACAACATCAGCTGGCTGGTGTTGCCGCCCTGCCGGTTGATGTCGGCCTCGGCGTATTCCTCTCTCTCCGCGCGCGCGACCTGACCGCGGATCCGAAACACGTTGGCGCGCTGGTGATGCCCGCGGGCCTGGATGACCGGGTTACCTCTTTGCGCGGCGGAATCGGCGTAGGCCAGCGCCGCGTCATAGTCACCCTTCCCGAAGCTGTAGCGGAACCCCGTCGAGTAACGCTGACCCGAGGTCGGCTGGATTGCCGCCCAGCGCGCCATCGCCGAGTCGGCGCGGGCGAACTGTCCCATCATGGTCAGCGTCTCGATGAGGTTGATGTGAAGGACGCCGACCTGCGGGCTATGGACGATGGCCGGCTCGAGCACGGCGACTGCTTCGGTGTAGCGACCGCGCGTGTCGAGCTCGATGCCTAGGTTGTTCGCCGCTGTGTTGTCCTCGGGCCAGGTGTCGAGCACCTGATGGTACGCTTCGATGACTTTGTCGGAGTTGTAGTCGAGGACCCAGTAGTAGTAGGCGATCGCGAGCAGCTTCTCGCGCTCCGGCAGGCGCTCGCGCAGCTCGAACGCCTTCCGCACCGCTGCCGCCTGCTCGCTGGTGTTCCCGCCCACATTGCCGACCAGCGCCGCCAGCTTGCGATACGCCATCGCGAAGTTGCTGTCGAGCCGGATCGCATCCTTGATCAAGGCGATGGCTCGGGGCTCCTCACCGGCGTCCGCCGCGCGTTCTCCCTGGCTGTATTTGCGGAGCGCGTCGAGCGAATGGGTGGTGACGTCCTCGAGCGGCTCGCCGCCGCGGATGGTTCGCAGCGACTCGCCGATCCCTTCCCGCACTTTCTTCGACAGCTTGTCCACCGCAGCGATCAGCCCGGCGGCGCCGTCGGCGGTTTCTCGCACCGCGAGCAACGTTGCCCCATCCTTGGCCCCGATCACCCGCGCCGAGAGCACGTAGCCGCTGCCCAGTGGGGCGATCTCGCCCGTGACGACCGCGGCGGCGCCGGCCCGCTCGGCCACCTCCCGGGCGACCGGCCCGGCGAGCGGCGTCGCGGGATCCTTTTCCATGCGCCGGAGCGTCGCCGTGATGTCGCTGGTCTCGAGCAGGCGCACCAGGGGCGAGCGCGCGAGGTCGATCCGGAGCGCCTCGGTGACCGATTGCGCCAGGGTGGAATCGCTGGTGCGGTTTTCGAAATCGGCCATCACCAGCGGGTCCCGCGCCTTGATGACCCCGGCCGAGAGCAGCGTCGCGAACGGTCCGACGCCCGCGACGCGGAGCGCCATGAAGGCGCCGGCGCCGGCGATCAGCCCGGCGAAGGCGATGCCCCCGCCGGCGAGTGCCCTCCTCCAGGTCAGGAGCCGCCCTAACCCGCTCTCCCCCCTCCGCGCCGCCCCGGTGCTCCGCGCCAGCAGCCGCTTCCGCTCCCGCACACTCGTCGCCAGCACGATCGGCAGCCCGATCAGGAGCAGCACCACCGCGGTGGTGAGCACCCAGGACGGCAGTCCGAGCCGGTTCACCAGCAGGTTGGTGGCGACGAGGACGAGCACCGCGGCGATCCCGAAGAGCCCGGCCACCCGCACCGGATGGCTCCGGCGGAGCGCGGCCTCGGTGCCGCTCGAGATGGCGGTCAGGCGGTCCGGCGGTCCGGCGGTCGGTAAACTGCCGGTCGAAGCGGTGGCGCCGCTTGGCGTGGCAAGGGCGTCGAGCTGGGGCAGCAGCTCCTCGGCCGATTGCCAGCGGTCGGCGGGCCGCTTCTCCAGGCAGCGCATGGT
>CAYNNS010000364.1:0-3219 GCA_964398345.1 uncultured Gemmatimonas sp.
ACCCTCGAGAAGATTGGCGCCGATTGCATCGTACGCTATCGTCGGCTCCGTGGCGATCGGGTCCACTATGTCATGGGGATGGATGAGCACGGCCAGAAAGTGGCGATGGCCGCGGAGAAGGCCGGCATGGCCCCGCAAGCCTGGGTCGACCGGATCAGCGAACGCTTCGAGACGACCTGGCGCGAAGTGCATTGCTCCCACGACGACTGGATCCGCACGACCGAGCCCCGGCACCACGCCTCGGTCACCGAATTCATCCGCCGGATCCAGCAGCACAATCCCGGCGACCTCTTCGTCGGCGACTACGAGGGGTTGTATTGCGTCGGCTGTGAGGAGTTCAAGCAGGAATCCCAGCTCCTGAATGGCCGCTGCATCGAGCATCCCGATCTGATTCCGGTGCGGATGAAAGAGCGGAACCATTTCTTCCGGCTCTCGCGCTACGGACCCCGGATCCTCGACCTGATTCAGAGCGGCAGCTTCCGGGTCGAGCCGGCGATCCGCCGCAACGAAGTGCTCAGGGTGCTGGAAGGCGGCCTCGAAGACACGTCGATCTCACGGGCGCGCTTCCCCTGGGGCATTCCCTTCCCCGGCGACGCCGAGCATACGGTGTACGTCTGGTTCGACGCGCTGATCAACTACATCACGGCCGCCGGATTCCCCGAGCCTGGTTGGGACCGGCTCTGGCCCGCCGACGTCCACGTGATCGGCAAGGGCATCACCCGGCTGCACTGCTGCCTCTGGCCCGCGATGCTGCTGGCGGCGGAGCTGCCGCTGCCGCGCGAGGTCTGGGCCCACGGATACGTGCAGTGGGAAGGCGCCAAGGTCTCCAAATCGAGCGGTGTTGCGGTCAGCGTGCCCGAGGCGATCGCGCGACACGGGCCCGACCCGCTGCGCTGGTTCCTGCTCCGCGAAGTCGGCTTTGCGAACGACGGCAACTTCACCTGGGACCGCTTCGACGAGCGCTACCACGCCGACCTCGCCGACGGCCTGGGGAATCTGGCCTCGCGCTCGCTCGCGATGATCGACAAGTATCGCGCCGGCATTGTTCCCGATTCCGCCGAGCCGACCTCGCTCGACGAAGCAGCCACCCGCGCTGTCGCACAATACGCGGCCGCGATGGATGCATTCGAGCTTCGCGGCGGCGCGGAAGCTGTCAGCGCGCTGGTGACGGCTGCGGATCACTACATCGTTGCCACGGCGCCGTGGACCCTGGCAAAGAACGCCCGGAACGAGGAGCTGGACCGCGCGCTGGCGAGCCTCGCACGAACGCTCTATCGGCTGGCGCTGCTCGCGGCGCCATTCCTGCCGGAAAAAGCTTCCCTGCTGTGGAACGCGCTCGGGCAGAGCGGCACCTGGGCTGAGCAGCAGTGGGATTGGTTGGCTGCTCCGCCGGTCTCCGGCGCGAAAACCACTCGTCCGCCGGTCCTCTTCCCCAAGCCCGAACTCACTCGCTGACCGCTGTCACAAGCCGCGACATGACACGGATTTAGACGCGCAAATCCCTGTCTTGACAGGACTTGCCCTGCGGGCGATTATATGCTCGCCCGGTGACGTTACTGGGTTTTTTCGACCTTTCGTCGGTGGCTTTCCGGCTCCGGCGTCACCTTGAGGAATCAGAGCAACGGCGGGCGCAGGCATGTCCAAACGGCGTTGGACCATCGTGGTCGTTCCGCAGGGCTCGAGCGCCACCAAGATCTTTGAGGTCTCGAACACCGCGCTCAAACTCGTGGGGAGTTTGGCGATTGCGGCCACCACGCTGGTGCTCCTGCTGGGCTACGCGACCGTCCGGCGCTCGCTCAATCTCGCGCGGGCGGACCGCATGAAGCGGGAGAACCACGCCCTCGCGTCCGATCTGGAGCAGATGCACACCAGGCTCGGCACCCTGGATGAAACCATCGCCGGGCTGGAGCAGCAGGATCGCAAGCTGCGCTTGCTCGCCAACCTCGATCCGATCGATCCGCAGGTGTACGCCGCCGGCATCGGGGGACCCCGGCTCTTCGACTCCACCGCCATCGCTCCCGACCCGCTGCTCGATCGCGCCGCCGCGGTCCGCGTCGATCTCAACGCGCTGATCCGGCGCGCCAACCTGCTGGCCAGCTCGTTCCGCGAAGCCGGCGACAGCCTGTCGCTCCACGCCGAGCGGCTCGCCGCGACTCCATCGATCATGCCGACCAGCGGCTGGCTCTCGAGCGCGTTCTCCCGGATGCGCTATCACCCGATCCTGCACGAAGGCCGGCCCCACGAGGGCATCGACGTGAGCGCCCCGTACGGCGCGCCGATCGAGGCTCCCGCGAGCGGTGCCGTCATTCAGGCGGGCTGGGAAGCGGGTTATGGCAACGTCGTGGTGATCGATCACGGTTTCGGGATCGTAACCAAGTTCGCGCACGCCTCCCGGATTCTCGTGCGGGTCGGCGACAAGGTCACCCGGGGCGAGCTGATCGCCCAGGTCGGCAATACCGGATTGTCCACCGGACCCCACCTGCACTACGAAGTGCACGTGAACGGCCGTCCGGTGGATCCGCGCCGCTACATCCTCCCCGGAGTGGTGACGGACTAGGGGAATTTCACCTTGGGCGCCTCCGCGGCGCCTGGTGAGGTGAGCTCGAAGTACTCGCGCGGCTTGCCGTGACCGGTAATCTTCGCGGTGAGATTGTACGGGAAGCGCCGGATGTAGGCGTTGAAGTCCTCCACCGCACGATTGTAATCCTGCCGCGCCACCGAGATCCGGTTCTCGGTTCCCTCGAGCTGGTCCTGCAGCTGCAGGAAGTTCTGATTCGACTTGAGCTCCGGATAGTTCTCCACCGTCGCGAGCAAGCGGCCCAGCGGGGCATTGAGCGCCGCGTTGGCCGTGGCCATCTCCTGAAGGTTGCCGCCCTGCACCGCTGTGTTGAGCCGGCTGCGTGCCTCCGCCACCCGGATGAAGATGGTGGTCTCCTGTTTGGCAAAGCCTTTCACGGTCTCGACCAGATTGGGGATCAGATCGGCGCGCCGCTGCAGCTGGGTCTTGATCTGCGAACCGGCCGCATTCACCGCTTCATCCTTGGTCTGGATCGTGTTGTACCCGCATCCCGTGCCAACCAGCGTTCCCGCCGCGAGCAAAGGGAGCAGGCGCCGGAGCATGGCCATCAGTGTCCTCCTGGAGTGAATTGATCGATGACGCGCACGGCGGACGCGACCGCCGCAAGATAAGCTTCGAAGACTTCGCTCGGGCATGCCGCG
>CAYNNS010000365.1:0-3208 GCA_964398345.1 uncultured Gemmatimonas sp.
CCAGTTGATGCCATTGCCACCCTCCGAATTGGGGAGGATGTAACGGCGGCTGCTGACGTTGAGCGCCCAGTTCTGGTTGTCACGCGAGTTGAGCGAGTACGTGGAGGAATAGGTGTAGCTCGTCGGGACCGCCGCCACGGCGGTAGCCGCCGCCGCAAACTGGCCGCGGTCGAGCAGGGCCCGTCCCCGGTTCACCGCCGCAAAGTTGGCCTGCCGCGTCGCGTCGGTGCCGCCGTTCGTGGCTACCGCAGAATCCGCATTGGCCATCGCCAGCGCAAATGCCGAGTCGTCGGGCACGGGACTGCCGTAGTCGATGTGGTCGGCCAAGGGCGTGCTGAACACGAGGCCGTTGCAGAAGGTCTCCCCCAGCTGAATCTGGCCGAACGCGGCCAGGTTGAACATCAGGGCGATGTTGCTGGCCGGCGAGGGCGAATACGTCCGCAGCGCATCGATGGCCTTGCGGCCTTCGGTGCGCAGCTCCTGCATGATGCGGATCGGTGTGGCGAGGAAGCTATTCGTCACGACGATGAGCCGTGAGTCGGCGGTATTGCGCTGCTCGAAGGTGTCACCCGAGGCCCACTCGTCGGCGAGCAAGCCGCCGTACTCGAAGATCCCGTCGGCTCCCTGAATACCGGCCGTGACCGCATTGAAGCGATCGATAATGCCGTTCTTCAACGCGACGGCCCCGTTGGGGGTATTGGCCTCGACGATGATGTCCGGGTCATCGGCCCGAAGCAGCGGGTTACAGGATGCGAGCACCACGGCACTTCCCAGTGCGAACAGGGAGAGCCGCCGGGAGCTGCGCAAGGTCGGGCGAGTCAGCATGTCGAGTCCTTGAGTCGTGAAAGACATGGTGGCGGCCTCAGAACGTCACGTTCAGGCGGAACAGGAAGTACGACGGCGGCGGCGCAGTCTGGAAATCGTTGGTGAGCGCCGCGCCGGTGGAACCGAAATACCCGGTTTCCGGATCGATACCGGGATACTTGGTGATGATGCCGAGGTTACGACCTGCCACCGTTGCGCTGAACCGTGTGGCCCCGAACCAGTGGGCCCACTTGTCCGGGAACGTGTACGTGGCGGACAGCTCGCGCAGCCGGATGAAATCGGTCTTGAAGACATACCCGAACTGTGACGACCCCGGGGCTTGCCGCACGGCAACCGCGGCGGCCTGCTCCTTGAGCGGCGCGGTGGGGTCGATGATCCCCCGGCAGTTGTTCCGGCTCTGGCAGCGGATCCGCTCGGTATCGAACTCGGTGTAGCCACCGACGTTCGCGGTGACCAGGGCTTGAACCCGCAGCTTGCGACTGAAGAGGTCCACGGTATTGAACGCCGTGAACTCGGCGGGCGGCAGGACCGGGCCGTTGTAGACCAGGCTGTCCGTCGCGTTGATGAAGATCTCGTTGCGTGGATCGGGGGTCGAGACGCCGCCGACGACGGTGTTCGGCCAATAGGCGATGATGCCGTCGCCGTTCTTGTCCTGGTAGGTGTACGGGCGGGTCCACCACGCAGCGATGGGATACCCCTCTCGGCTCCAGTTGGTCACGCCCGGAGACTGCGGAACGCAGGTCTTGGCGGGCGGGTTCTGGGAACAGCCGCCCAGGCTCACGATCTTGTTGCGGTTGTACGAGCCGCTGAGGGTGAGGTCCCAGCCGAAGCTCTTGGCGTCGACGATGGTGCTGTTGATGGAGAATTCCAGCCCCTCGTTCGAGGTCTTCCCGATGTTCTCCAGACGGGTCGACGTCGGGGCACCCGCGGACGGCGGGATGATCCGGGCGATCAACGCGTCGCGGCTGGTCTTCTTGTAATAGGTCGCCTCGATGTTGACGCGATTCCGGGCGACCGAAGCGTCGAAGCCGAGCTCGAGCTCCGCGGTCCGCTCGGGCTTGAGGTCGGGGTTGCCGAGCGCCGAGACGACGAGGCCCGGGATCTCGGTGTTGTCGACGTTGGCCGTGCGCGCCGTGAAGAAGAAGTTGGCGTCGTTCGGGCCGGGCTGGCGGCCCGAGGCGCCATAAGCACCCCGGAAGCGCAGGCTCGAGAGCACGTCGCTGCGCGGGAAGAAGGGCTCGTCGGAAATGACGTAGGAAATCGAGGCCTTCGGGTAGTACACCCGCTGAAAGTTGTGGCCGAAGGCGCTGTTCTTGTCGGTGCGGACCGCCCCCGTGACGTACACCCGATCCTTATAGCTCAGCGACTGCTCGAGGAAGACACCCAGCGTCGCCGTGATCGTGGTCGACTCCGACACGCTCGGGATGGTTCCCGCGCTCACCGTCCGTCCGCCCGGTGTCAGGTTGGACGAGGCGGCGACGTTGGAGGCGAAACGCTCTTTGCTGTACTGGGCGCCGAGGATCGTCTTGGCGCCGAAGTTACGCATCGGCTTGTAGGTGGCCGTCGCGTTCACGTCACCGGTGTAATCGAAGAAGGTGGTCCGGGCATCGGTGCGGAATCCGGCCTTGGAGCCGACCGAGGGGTCGGTTGCCACGCCGCCGAAGTAGGTGCACTGGTCGCGAATGCAAAGCTCATCGTCCTCGCGGCTGGTGAAGTCGGCGCCGAGGATGGCGCGGGTCGACAGCCAGGTCGTGGGACGATAGGTGTAGGTCGCGGAGGACGTAGTGCGGTTGATGCCCTGGTTCACGTTGTCGGAGAAGAACTCGTCGGGCGTGTAGCGCTGATAGCCGTAGTTGTCGCGTGTGACCGAGGTGCTGGGCGCGCCCGGCGGATTCACGATCACGTGCTTGAAGCCGAAGCCCCCGTAGAGGTTCGAGCCCAATCCGGTGGTGTTGTTGTCGGTCTGCGGCAGCCGCTGGGTGCTGGTCACGAACCCGGTGCCAAGCACCAGATCCATCCGCTCACCGAGGTTCACGTTCAGGTTGGCCCGGATGTTGAGCTTGCGCAGTGCGTTGGGGTTCACCTGGTAATCGGGGACTTGCAGGAGGTTGCGCGCCGCCATGATCCGCTGCTGGAAGACGTCGGGCATGTGCAGCGTGCCGATTTCCTTTTCCCAGTCGCCGGAGACGTAGTAGCGGATCGCATCGGTCCCGCCCTGCACCTGCAGGCTGTATTCCTGGCGGTGACCGGTGGCCAGCGGAGAGGACTCCGGATCCTTCCAGGCATCGAAGCTCGTCACGCTGTCCTGAGTACAGGACTTGGTGACGACCGCGGCGAGCAGGCACTGAAACGTGTTGGTCGTGCTGGACGTGCCGGCGCCCGG
>CAYNNS010000366.1:0-3206 GCA_964398345.1 uncultured Gemmatimonas sp.
CCCCGGCCCCGGCGAGGGTCAGGCCCAGGCGGGGCGCGGAATCCCCGACCTGGTGGGGCCCGATTTTTCCCAGCCCGAAGTAGCGCGCCTCGGGATGCCAGAAGTACCAGCCGCTGACGGAAGCGGTCGGCAGCATCGCGAAGCTTTCGGTGAGGGTGATGCCGGTCCGCGCCGTCGCCTCGAGCAGCGCGAATAGCGTGTGCTTGCCGGTGTGGTCGGGACAGGCGGGATACCCGGGCGCCGGCCGGATCCCCTGGTAGGCCTCTCGAATCAGCGCGGCATTGTCGAGCGACTCGGTCGGGGCATAGCCCCACAGCTCGCGCCGCACCCGCTCGTGCAGCCGCTCGGCGAAGGCTTCGGCGAGCCGATCTGCGAGCGCCTTGGCGAGAATGGCGGAGTAGTCGTCGTGGGCGGCCTCGAACCCTTGGACCAGCGCGTCCAGGCCGTGTCCCGCGGTGACCGCGAAGCCTCCGACGTAATCGAGACGGCCCGAATCGCGGGGAGCGACGAAGTCCGCCAGCGCGAGATTGGGACGGCCCGCCGTTTTCGCCATCTGCTGCCGCAGCGTCGCAATCATCGCGCGCCGCTCGGACCGCTGCTCATCGGTGTACAGCTCGATGTCATCACCGACGCTGTTTGCCGGCCAGAAGCCGACCACGCCGTGCGCGGTCAGCAGCCCTTCCCGGACGATCCGCGTGAGCAGCGCCTGCGCGTCGGCATAGAGCGGCTGGGCGGAGGCGGCGGTCGCGGGATTGCTCAGGATGTCGGGGTAGTGCCCCGGCAGCTCCCACGCCTGAAAGAAGGGTGTCCAGTCGATCCGCTCGACCAGCTCCGCCAGGGGGTAGCGTTCGAAGCTCCGAGCCCCCAGGAAGCCGGGTCGGGGCGGCAGCGCGCCGTTGCTCAGAACGAAACGGGCCGCGCGCGCCTCGGCGAGCGCGGCGAGCCGGTCGCCGGCGGGACGGGCTGCGCGATCCTGGCGCACGCCCTCGTATTCCTCGGCGACCCGGGCAGCGAAGGCATCGCGCTGGGACTCGCTCAGCAGGCTCGAGGTCACGCCGACCGCTCGTGAAGCGTCGAGCACGTGGACGACATGCCCCGAGTAGCGCGGTGCGATCTTGACCGCGGTGTGCACCTTCGAGGTCGTCGCCCCACCAATGAGCAGCGGGAGACTGAACCGCTCACGGGTCATTTCCTCGGCGACGAAGCTCATCTCCTCGAGGGAGGGCGTAATCAGCCCCGAGAGTCCGATCACGTCGACCTGCTCGCGGCGCGCGGTCTCGAGGATCCTGGCGCACGGCACCATGACGCCGAGGTCGATCACCTCGTAGTTGTTACACTGGAGCACGACGCCGACGATGTTCTTGCCGATGTCGTGCACGTCACCTTTGACCGTCGCCAGCAGCACCTTGCCCTTTGCCCTGGGCGGGAGCCCAGCCTTCTCGGCTTCGAGGAACGGCACTAGGTAGGCCACCGCTTTCTTCATCACCCGGGCGCTCTTCACCACCTGCGGCAGGAACATCTTGCCGCTGCCGAAGAGATCCCCGACCACGTTCATGCCGTCCATCAGCGGGCCTTCGATGACCGCGATCGGGCGTTGGAGCTCGAGCCGGGCCGCCTCGGTGTCCTCGAGGATGTAGCTGTCGATGCCTTCCACCAGCGAATGGACCAGACGCTCACGCACCGGGAGTTGCCGCCAGGCGAGGTTCTCGGTGCGTTCGGCTTTCTGACCCTTGACCGACTCGGCTACGGCGAGCAGCCGCTCGGTGGCGTCGGGCCGCCGGTTGAGCACCACGTCTTCGACGCGCTCGAGCAGCTCGGGCGCGATGTCGCTGTAGATGGGAAGCGCGCCCGCGTTGACGATCCCCATGTCCATGCCGGCCTGGACCGCGTGAAACAGAAACGCCGCGTGCATGGCTTCGCGGATCGGCTCGTTGCCCCGGAAGGAGAACGAGAGGTTGCTCAGGCCGCCGCTCACATGCACCAGGGGCAGCCGCTGTTTGATCCGGCGGGTGGCTTCGATGTAGTCGACGGCGTAGTTGTCGTGGGCCTCGATGCCGGTCGCGATCGCGAAGATGTTGGGGTCGAGAATGATGTCTTCGGGGGGGAAGCCGGCCCGCTCGGTCAGCAGCCCGAAGGCGCGCTCCGCGATCTTCACCTTGCGCTCGATGCTGTCCGCCTGGCCGCGCTCGTCGAACGCCATCACGATGACGGCGGCGCCGTAGCGGCGCACCAGCGCCGCCTGGCGCAGGAATTCGGCCTCCCCCTCCTTGAGCGAGATCGAGTTCACGATGCACTTGCCCTGCACGCACTTCAGCCCCGCCTCGATCACCGACCATTTCGAGGAATCGATGACGACGGGCACCTTGCTGATATCGGGCTCCGAGGCGATCAGCTTGAGAAAGGTGGCCATGGCCCGCTCGGAGTCGAGCAAGCCTTCGTCCATGTTGACGTCGACCATTTGCGCGCCGCTCTCGACCTGCTGCCGCGCTACCGCAAGCCCGGCGTCGTACTTGCCCTCCGCGATGAGCTTCGCGAAGCGGCGCGAGCCGGTGACGTTGGTCCGCTCGCCGATATTGACGAACAGCGTGTCCGGGCCGACGGTGAGCGGCTCCAGCCCCGAGAGCCGGAGTCGAGGGGGTGGTAGCGGTCGCTCCCGGGGCGGATGGCTCCGCACCGCCGCACCGATCGCGCGGATGTGATCGGGCGTGGTGCCGCAACACCCGCCGACGATGTTGAGGAAGCCGTGCTCGGCGAATTCTCCGAGCACCGTCGACATGGTCTCCGGAGTTTCGTCGTAGCCGCCGAATTCGTTGGGCAGGCCGGCGTTGGGGTGCACGCTGAGGTACACCGGCGCGACCCGCGACAGCTCCTGGACGTAGGCGCGCAGGGCGCGGGCCCCGAGCGCACAATTCAATCCCACCGAGAGCGGGTTGGCATGCATCACCGAGTGCCAGAAGGCTTCGACGGTTTGTCCGGAGAGCGTCCGGCCACTCTGATCGGTGATGGTACCAGAGATCATGACGGGAAGCCGCACTCCACTCGCGGCGAACCAGTCCTCGATCGCAAAGAGCGCCGCCTTGGCGTTGAGCGTATCGAAGATGGTTTCCACGAGCAGTAGATCCGCCCCTCCCTCCACCAGCGCGGCGGTGGCCTCGCGATAGGTGGCGACCAGCTGGTCGAACGTCACATTCCGGAAGCCGGGGTCG
>CAYNNS010000367.1:0-3202 GCA_964398345.1 uncultured Gemmatimonas sp.
GGTTTTCGCGGTGCTGCGCTCGGCGCACCGGCCGGCGGTGGTACCGTAAGCGGATTACGCAGCGCATACCAGCGGATCCACAACACCACTGCCGCAGCCCACAGCAGATTGATGACCCCGAGCCCGAACGGCCGAATGAAGCCGAACACGAGCCACGCGACGAGACAGAGCAGCGAGAAGATCAGTGTGAGTTTCATTTGCGAACCGTTGACGAGAGATGCGGCGTTTCCTATAATAGCCGAGTCGGAGGACGGCTGGGAGAAACGTTACTGAGCCAACAGTCCGAAGAAGGGCCCAGATACTCTGGCTGATGTCACGCCCCTCGGGGGTAGGCAGACGCCAAGGCGAGGGCGCCACACATTCTTTTTCGGGCTTCAGTAAACATCTCGGCCGCCAGCCGACCCTGGGCGCTGACCGGTGCAAGCCGGGCGGCGCCTTTGTATCTTCGCGCATGCCCCGCGCCATCGTTGCCCGCCGCGTTCACTTCAACGCCGCGCACCGGCTGCATAATCCCGCGCAGTCGGAGCAGTGGAACCGCGAGACCTTCGGGCCCTGCAACAACCCCAATTATCACGGGCACAACTACGAGCTCGACATTCTGGTCGAAGGTGAGATCGACCCGGCGACCGGATACGTCGTCGACGTCGCGGCCCTGAAGCAGCTCGCCGAGGCCAGCATCATCGCCCAGCTCGACCACCGGAATCTGAACCTCGACGTTCCCTGGTTTCGCGAGCGGCTGCCCTCCGCGGAAAACATCGCGGTGTTCTGCTGGGAGCAGCTCGCCGCAAAGATTCCGCGGGGCCGGCTGGTTCGGCTCCGGCTCTGGGAAACTCCCCGCAACTACGTGGACTACGATGGCCACTAAGCCCGAACGCCCCGACATCCGGGGCGAGATCGTCAGCATCCTCAAGGCCATCGGAGAAGATCCCGGGCGCCCCGCGCTCAAGCGCACGCCCGACCGGGTGCACCAGTCCTTGCATTGGCTGACCCGCGGCTACGACATGAATCTCAAGGAGGTCGTGGGGACCGGCTGCTTCAAGGAAGAGCACGAGGAGATGATCCTGGTGCGCGATATCGAGCTGTACTCGCTCTGCGAGCACCACCTGCTGCCGTTCTTCGGCCGGGCCCACGTCGCCTACATTCCCGACGGCACGCTGATCGGGCTCTCCAAGCTGCCGCGCATCGTCGAGATGTTCGCGCGGCGGTTGCAGGTCCAGGAGCGGCTCACCGATCAGGTGGCCGACGCGGTGATGGAAGTGCTCAAGCCCCAGGGCGTGGGCGTGGTGATCGAGGCGGCGCACCTCTGCATGATGATGCGCGGCGTCGAGAAGCAGAACTCGCGGACCGTCACCAGCGCCGTCCGCGGGTTATTCCGCACCGACCCGAGAACCCGCTCGGAGTTCCTCCGGCTGGTCGCCGACGGCCGCCCGTTCGAGTGAGCGAGCTCGCCGGCCGGATCGCCGTGGTGACGGGAGCGTCGCGCGGAATCGGCCGGGCCATCGCGGAGGCGTGCCGGGACCGGGGAGCGCACGTGGTCGCGGTGAGCCGAAGGACGCGAACGGCGAACGGCGAACGGCGAACGGGGCTTCTCTGTGACGTTGCGGATTGGGCCAGCGTCGATCAGCTGCGCGCGGCGACACTGGCCATCGGCATCCCCGACCTCGTCGTCCATGCCGCGGGAGTCTTCCGGCTGGCGACCCTGGACCGCACCACCGCCGGGGACTTCGCCGAGCACCTCGCCGTCAATTTGCGGGGCGCGTTCCACCTGGCGAAGGCTTTCCTGCCCGAGATGCGCAAGCGCGGATCGGGCCGGCTGATCAACCTCGGGAGCGTCGCCGACCACTCGGCGTTTCCGGAAAACGCCGCCTATTCGGCATCGAAATACGGGTTACGCGGATTCCACGATGTGCTCCGTGAGGAGTATCGGGGGACGGGCGTGCTGTGCACGCTCCTGAGTCCGGGACCGACGGACACCGAAGCCTGGGATCCCGTGGACCCCGATCACCGCGAGGGCTTCACCCCGCGCGCGAAGATGCTCAAGCCCCCCGATGTCGCGGAAGCCGTGCTGTGGGTGGCGACTCGACCTCAGCACGTCGATGTCGACTGCCTCCGCCTCGGCCCCGCCTAAGCCCTGATCGTCTAATCGACTAATCGACTAATCGACTCATCGATGTTCATCGAGCTGACCGATCATCTCCGCTGCACTGCGGATCACCCCGAGTCCTATCTGGTGCTGCTCCCCGGCACAATGGACGGACGTGAGGTGATGAACGGTGAGCTGGGCTGTCCGGAGTGCGGGCGAGTGGTGCGCATCGAGCGAGGTGTGGCGGAGTTCGGTGGCGGAACCCCATCGGACGGTCGCACCGGCCTGAGCGCCGAGGCGATCGCTGCGTTCCTCGGGATTTCCGGACCCGGTGGCTACCTCGCGCTGGCCGGCGGGGTAACTTCCCTGGCGGGGCCGCTCGCCGCGCTGTTACCCGACGTCGGTCTCGTCCTTCTCAATCCGCCGGAGCAGGGCACGACTCCGGCGGCGGGTATCCTCCGAGCGGGCCGCTTCCCCCTCAAGGGCAACAGCATGCGCGGTGTCGTACTCGGTGCGGAGCAGAGCAGCGAGCCCTGGCTGCGCGACGCGGCGGCCGCGGTGCTGCCGGGCCTGCGGCTCGTTTCCGAGGGCGGCGAGCCCCCGGGGAATGCCATCGAGCTCATGGCGCAGAGTTCCCGCTGCTGGGTAGGGAGGAAGCGATGAAGCTCGACACCGAGCTGACCATCCGGGGCCTGATCCTCGGCGCGCTGATCGCCGCGGTCTTTACCGCGGCCAACGTGTACCTCGGGCTTCGGGTCGGGATCACCATCGCCTCGTCGATTCCGGCGGCGGTGATTTCGATGGGGGTGCTGCGCGCGCTCCGCACCGGCAACATCCGCGAGAACAACATCGTCCAGACCGTGGCGTCGGCGGGCGGCACGCTGTCGGCGATCATCTTTGTTCTGCCCGGCCTAGTGATCGTCGGCTGGTGGACAGGCTTTCCGTTCTGGGTGTCGTTTCTCATCTGCGTTAGCGGCGGCATTCTCGGCGTGCTCTTCACGATCCCGCTGCGGCGCGCGCTGGTCACGCACTCGGATCTGCCGTACCCGGAGGGTGTGGCCGCCCCTGAGGTACTGCGAGTCGGTTCGGGCACGCGCGGCGATGTGGCGACCGATCCCC
>CAYNNS010000368.1:0-3192 GCA_964398345.1 uncultured Gemmatimonas sp.
GCTGGCGCCGAGCCGCACCGCATCGGGGCACGCGATCCTGCTGCGAAACCCGCACCTGGCCTGGGGCGCGGGTTACTACGAGGCCCACGCCATGGTGCCGGGCGTGCTCGACTTCTACGGCGACTTCCGGATCGGCGGGCCCTTCACGGTCATCGGGGGGTTCAATCGGGCGCTGGGCTGGGCGACGACCAACAACAGCTCGCCGCAGGACGCGATCTACGCGCTCGACGTGGCGCCCGGCGTGGCGGACCAGGTGCTGCTCGACGGCACCAGGGTGCCGCTGCAGCACGAAACCGTCACGGTGGACTACAAGAATGGGCCGGGCTTGTCGACCGAGAGCCGGGAAGTGTGGCGCTCGCCGATCGGCCCGGTGGTCTACCGCGGCAACGGCAAAGTCTACGTGCTGCGCGCCACCGGCGACGGCGAGATCCGGGGCGGCGAGCAATTCCTCCGCATGATGCGCGCGGGCACGCTCGCGGAGTGGAAGGACGCCATGCGCATGCTGGCTCGCGCCACCTCCAACTTCACTTACGCCGACGCCGCGGGAAACATCTTCTACGTCTGGAACGCCACGCTGCCGGACTTTCCGCACCCGCTCAACGGCGACAGCGCCGCCATCAGCGTCAGCTCGACCAGCCAGGTGTGGACCCGGCTGATCCCCTGGGATTCCCTGCCCCAGGTGCTCAATCCCAGGAGCGGCTATCTCCACAACGAGAACGATCCGCCCCATTTCACCAACCTGCAGCAGCCGCTCGACCCTGCCAGGCTGCCGGCCAACGTGCCCCCACCGGCGCTGAGTCTCCGGAGCCAGCTCGCGCTCAGCCTGCTCAACGGCGCCCGCAAGAAGCTCAAGCTCGAAGACGTGGTGCGGCTCAAGCACAGTTATCGCATGCTGCTCGCCGAGCGGGTGAAGCCCGACCTGCTCGCCGCGGTGGACTCGAGCGGCAGCGGCCCGGAGCTCGCCGAAGCCCGAGAGCTGCTCCGCCGTTGGGACAACACCGCCGCGCCCGACAGCCGTGGCGCGGTGCTCTTCGAGGCCTGGTGGCGGCGCTACCTCGCCGTGCCGGGCGCTCCGCGTTATGCGCTCCCCTGGAGCGTGGACGATCCGGTGGGCACGCCGCGCGGGCTGGCGGATCGCGCCCGCGCCGTGAGCGCGCTCCGCGAGGCGGTCGCCGAGGTCAAGCGCCGCTACGGCCAGCTCGACGTGACCTGGGGCGAGGTGCACCGGGTGCGCTTCCCCGGCAAGGATTATCCCGTGGGCGGCTGCGGTGGCGATCTGGGGTGCTTCCGGGTGCTGCAGTTCCGCCAGGAGCCGGACGGCAAGCTGGCGGCGGCGGGCGGCGACGGCTGGATCCTCGCCGTGGAGTTCGGCAAGGTGCCGCGGGCGCTCAGCGTGTTAGCCTACGGAGAGAGCGACCGGCCCGATTCCCCCTATCATGGCGACCAGGCCGAGCTCTTTGCGAAGGGACAGCTCAAAGCGGTGGCGTTTACCCCAGCCGCCGTCGAGGCGCAGGCGGTGAAGCGCTATCACCCGGGGCCGCAACCGTAACGGCTTCGGCCTCGGCCGCCCGGGTGAGAATGCGGGGACCCTCTTTGGTGAGAGCCACGGTGTGCTCGAAGTGCGCCGCCAGCGAGCCGTCCGCGGTGACCACCGTCCACTTGTCGTCCAGCATGCGCGTCGCGTAGTCGCCCAGCGTCACCATCGGCTCGATCGCGAGTGTCATGCCCGCGAGCAGCCGTACGCCGCGGTGAGGCTGGCCGTGGTTGGGCACCTGGGGATCCTCGTGCATCCGCTGTCCCACGCCGTGCCCCACCAGCTCGCGGACCACGCCGAAGCCCGCGCCCTCCGCCACGTGCTGCACCGCGTGGCCGATGTCACCCACGTGGTTGCCCACTCTCGCCTGAGCGATCCCCGCCGCGAGCGCCTCCTGGGTCACGCTGAGCAGCCGCTCGGCGTCGGGAGCGACCTCACCGACCGGAATGGTGGTCGCGGCGTCGGCATGAAAGCCTTCGAGCTGCACGCCGACGTCGACGCTCACGATGCTCCCTTCGCGCAGGATGCGCTTCGGCGAAGGGATGCCGTGCACGATCTCTTCGTTGATGGAGATGCAGAGGCTCTTGGGGAAGCCGTAGAGACCCTTGAAGGATGGGACCGCGCCGCGATGGCTCCGGATGAAGTCCTCGGCGGTCCGGTCGAGCTCCTCGGTCGAAACCCCTGGGCGAACCAGCGTGCGCACCAGCTCCAGCGTGGCCGCGACGATGCTGCCGGCGCGGGCCATGATCTCGATTTCTTTCGCCGACTTCAGCGTCACCATCCTACCCTCTTATCCTCCTACCCACCTACCGACCGACCGCCTGCTTCACGCGGTGTGCAATCTCGTCGACCGAGCCCGTCGCGGTGATCCGGGTGACCCCGCCGCGCCGCTCGTACCACTCGAGCACCGGCGCCGTCTGGGTGCGGTAGGCCTCGAGCCGGCGTCTGACCGATTCGGGCTCGTCGTCGCTGCGGCCTTCGATGCCGCGGCGCTTCTCGATGCGCGCGAGGATTTCGCCGTCGCCCACGTCGAAGAACAGCACCAGGTTCATCGAGCGGCCGAGCTCTCCGAGCAGCCTTGCCACCCCTTCGGCCTGCGGGATGGTGCGCACCACGCCGTCGAACACGACGCCTTTGGCGGCGGCCGGTTTGGCCAGCTCCTCGCGCACGATCCCCATGATCAGATCGTCGCGCACCAGAGCACCGCTGTCGTACACCGCCTTGGCTTCCTTACCCAGCGGCGTGCCCTTCGCGATGGCGTCGCGGATCAGATCCCCGGTGGCAAACTTGGGCAGGCCGAGCCGCTGCGCAAGGATGGCACCCTGCGTGCCCTTGCCGGCGCCGGGCGGGCCAAGCAGCAAGATGTCCGTAGCGGCGCCTCCTCCCTCAACAGCGTGAACGGCGAACGGCGAACAGCGAACGGTTACCGCTCTTCCAGATAAGCTCCTCCGTAGGGCAGGTCCCGTTCGCCGTTCGCCGTTCGCCGTTCGCTGCCAATCTTCGCCGTCGCTGTTCACGCCGTTCAGATGTAGCGCTGCTGCCGCCCGCGGAACTTGACCCGCCCCGTTTTCATGAAGCTGTCGTATTTGCGGAGCGTCCGGTGCTGTTCCACCTGCGCGATCGTGTCGAGCAGCACACCCACCACGATCAGCACCGAG
>CAYNNS010000369.1:0-3159 GCA_964398345.1 uncultured Gemmatimonas sp.
TCCCCCTCCTCTTCCCCGCTCCAGTGCCCGACCAGGATGGTGCGCCGCGGATTGGGGTAGACCTGCTTCAGGATCCGCATCGCCTCGAGCATGGTGAGCGTGCCGGTGCCGTTGTCGGTCGCTCCGGAGCTGCCGTCCCACGAATCGAAGTGGGCCGACAACATCACGTACTCGTTGGGGAGCTCCTTCCCCTTGATCTGGGCGACGACGTTGAACACCGGCTGCTCGCCCAGCAGCTTGGCGTCGAGGTTGAGCTTGATTCTCGGGTGATCGCCGCCCTGGACCAGCCGGGCGACGAGGCCATAGTCCTCGCAATCGAGCGCGATCGCTGGGGTCTCGAGGTTGTAGGCCTCGAAGACCTCCATCGCGCCCCAGCCGGTGTTGAGCGCGCCGGGGTTGAACCCTCCACCACCACGACCACCGGGCGCGGGCTGTGCGGCCGCAGCGACGACCGACTGGGGCGTGCGACCTCCGCCGAGGCTCCAGCCGAGCTTCGGCCGAGAGCTGATGATGCCCGCTGCCCCGCCCTGCTCCAGCCGGAGCCCGAGCTCGCCGCCGCCGAGCGCGGCGGAGTAACCGGTTCCGTGCACGCCCAGGGCCGCGGGATTGACGCTGGGATTGGGATTGTTTGGATTGACGCGGACGCTCGCCCAGTCGCGCTGGGTCGCCACCATCAGCGAATCCATGCGCGCCTTCGACTCTGGCGTGGCGTTGGCGGCCCAGTCGTCCTGGGGCCGACAGGTCGGCAAAGGCGCCGAGATCATGACCAGCTTCCCCTTGGCCTGCGGGAGCCAGTGGACGAACTCGGTGCTGTCCTTGAAGCGCGGCAGCAGGATCGGCTCGCGCACCACGTCCTTGCCGCCGGTCCCCGGGCTGTAGCCCACCATCTGGCCCTGCAGCGTGCGTTGCCTGGGAGCGACGAGATCGATGTGGGAGTGGCCGCGCCGCCAGCTGCGCCAAGTGCCGTACTGCTCTTCCTTCGCGTCCACGCCCCAGGACTTGTAGAGCTTCATCAGCCAGTCCTGCGCGCCCTTGATGTTGGGCGTGCCCATGAGCCTCGGCCCCAGTGAATCGAACAGGACGTGGGCGAGGTTCTGAGTTTGGGAGGAGTCGATGCCGATGCTGTAGATCCGCTTGATGATGGGATCGGATTGGGCGGACAGGCGGTCTGGCGAGCTGGCGGTCGAGGCGGTCAGGAGACCGAGCAAGGCGTAGCGCAGGTGCATGGGATTAGGCGATTAGGCGATTAGGGGACGAGTGAACACTAATCGACCAATCGACTAATCGACCAATCGACTAGTTCCCCAGCATCGTCAGCGCGTGCCTGCGTGCCGTCTCGGCATCGGGATCGCCCAGCATGCGGGCCAGCTCGCCGACGCGGTCTTCGCCGTGAATCACCGCGACGTCGCTCGTGGCCAGACCGCTCTTCGGCTTCTTCGACACGACCAGGTGCCGGTCGGCGCGCGCGGCGATCTGGGGCAGGTGGGTGATCACCAGGACCTGGTGCTGCTTCCCCACCTCGGCGAGCGCCTCGCCGACCTGTCCGCCGACCTCGCCTCCGATCCCCTGGTCGATTTCATCGAACACCATCGTCGGCACCGCGTCGTGCCGCGCCAGGACGACCTTGAGCGCGAGGGTCAGCCGGGAGAGCTCGCCGCCCGATGCCACGCGCGCCAGCGGCCGCTCGTCCATGCCGGCGTTGAGCTGCACCAGGAACTGTACCGATTCGTAGCCGGTAGTCGTGGGCTGCGAGAGCGGCACCAGTGAGACGGCGATCCTGCCGCCGGAGAAGCCGAGCTTGGGCAGCAGCCGGTTGGTCGCCTTGGCAAGGCTCTCGGCTGCGGCTGTGCGCTTGTCGGTGAGTGCCTGAGCCGCGACCCGCACCGCGGCGTCCTGTGCCGCGCGCCGGGCGCCGAGGGTCTTGAGATCGAGGTCGGCGGTGTCGAGCACCTCCAGTTCCGCCGCGTTCTCGCGCCGGGTCTCCAGCACCGCGGCGAGCGTCTCGCCGTACTTCTGCTTCAGGCGATAGAGCTGGTCGCGGCGCACCTCGAGCTCGGAGAGCCGGCTCGGGTCGGACGCGAGTCCCTCGCCGTACGCGCGCGCCATGCGGGTCAACTCGCCGAGGTTCGCGGAGGCGGCGTCGAGCAGCTCGCGCCAGGCGGCCGTCGTGGGGTCGACCTTCTCGAGCTGACCCAGCGCGCGCGACGCGTCACCCAGAGAACCGCTCTCCCCGTCCACCGCGGCGCAGATCTTGTTCGCGAGGGCCGTGAGCTGCTCCACCTGTCCGAGCTTGCGGGCTTCCTGGTCCAGCGTCTCTTCCTCGCCGAGGACCACGCGTGCGGCGTCGATCTCCCGCACCACGTGGCGCAGGTAATCGGCGCGCTTGCGCACCTCGCCGCGCTTGGTCGCCAGGTTCTTCTGCTCTTCCACGGTCAGGTGCAGCGCGGACACCGCCTCGGCGAGCACGCCGCGCTCCGCCTCGGCTTCACCGTAAGCGTCGAGCAGATCGCGCTGGGTGTCGGAGCGCAGCAGGAACTGGGTCTCGTGCTGCCCGTGCAGCTCGACGAGGTGGCCGCCGAGCTCGGAGAGCACGGTCATGGTGGTGGGACTGTCGTTGATCCAGGCGCGGGAGCGGCCTTCGGCGGAGATCTCGCGCCGGATCACCACGCGGCCTTCCTCCAGTCCGATGCCGAGCGCTTCGATGGTGCGCCGCAGCGAAGCGGGCAGGTCGTCGAAGACGCCTTCGACCACGGCGCGGGCTTTCCCCGGGCGGATGGCGCTGCTGTCGCCGCGCCCGCCGAGCAGCAGACCGAGCGCGTCGACGAGCATCGACTTCCCCGCCCCGGTCTCGCCGGTGAGGACGTTGAGGCCGGGGCCGAGCGGCAAGGTGATGTCGGCGATGGTGGCGAGATCGCGGACGCGCAGCTCGCTGAGCATTTACGGGGCTTCCCGCTCCGACAGGTCACCCCAGCGCAGGCTGGCGCGCATCCGGGCGAAATAGTCCTGGTCGAAGCGCACCAGGATTATGGGGGCGTCGCCCCGCTGCAGCTCGACGCGATCGTCGGGGCTCAGCGTCATGGCCTGCTGGCCGTCGACGGACACGAGCAGGTCTTCCGCCCCTGGACGGATTGACGCCACCCGGATGCGAGCATTTGCAGG
>CAYNNS010000370.1:0-3139 GCA_964398345.1 uncultured Gemmatimonas sp.
GGAACGGCGGGCCGCTAACCGGCGCCGCCAGCGCCGGGGGCGTCGGGTTCCAGCCGAGATGCGCCCCGGTCGAGGTCCACAACCCACCCGGGGAGAAGAGCGCCGCGCCCAGCAGCACACCGGGCAGCGCCAGCATGCCGAGCGCGAGCCCGGTGATGTGATCGTTGTCGAGATGGGCAAACCCGAAGAGCACGGCGAGCACGACCAGGGCCGGCCCCCGGCCGAACCCGCGCGAGATCGCGATCAGCGGCACGCCGCGGAAGGCCAGCTCTTCGGCGAACGCGGCGGGGAGCAGGATGAGCGCGGTGACGAGCACGGTCCCCAGCCACTGCGGCAGGGTCCCGCCGTCGTGGCGCCAGCCGGCATGTCCCAGCGGCACCGCGAGCGCCATGGCGAGAAGGGCGATGCCGATCCCGACCAGCGCGCCCCGGGCGAAACCTCGTAACCCGCGGCCCACCGGCGCGACGCCGAAATCCGCCGCGCCCACCTTGAGCACCCGGACGCCGATCAGCCAGGTGAGCCCACCGTACGCGATGAGCAGCGCGCCGGTCTCGATCGAGGCTTCGGAGAGGGAATCCGGCGCTGCCGGCGGCAGGAATTTGCCCGCGAGCACCAGCAGCACGAGGCCGAGAGCATAGCCTCCGAGCAGGAACAGCAGGGACCAGCCGAGTGCCCGAAGGCGCTCCTTCAAAGCGCCTCGACCGCGAGCGCCACCGCGTTGCCGCCGCCGAGGCACAGCGTGGCGAGCCCGCGCCGGGCCTGGCGATCGCGCATGGCGTAGAGCAGCGTGGTCAGGACCCGCGCGCCGCTCGCGCCGATCGGGTGTCCCAGCGCGATCGCGCCGCCGTTCACGTTCACCCGCGACCAGTCCCAGCCCAGCGCCCGTCCGTTGGCGAGCGCCTGGACCGCGAACGCTTCGTTCGCTTCGATGAGGTCGAAGTCGTTGATGCTGCCGTGGGTCTGGCGCAGCAGGTTCTGCACCGCGACGATGGGCGCGAAGAAGAGATCGCGCGGCTCGCCACCGCCGGTAGCGTACGCGGTGACCCGTGCCAGCGGCGTGAGTCCGTGGGTCTTGGCGAAGGCCAGCGAGCTCACCACCACGGCGCTGGCCCCGTCGTTGAGTCCCGGCGCGTTCCCCGCGGTGACCGTTCCGCCCTGCTGAAACGCCGGCTTGAGGCTGGCGAGCGCCTCGAGCGTCGTGTCCTTGCGCGGGCCTTCGTCCTTTTCGATCAGCACCGTGCCCGACTTGCCGGACACTTCAACCGGGACGATTTCCGCCTTGAACCTGCAGGCCTCCATGGCTGCCACCGCCTTCTGGTGGCTCTCGAGGGCGAATTGGTCCTGCTCCTGCCGGGTGATACCCGCCTTCTCGGCGGTGTATTCGGCGTAGCTTCCCATGTGCACGGTGCCGAAAGAGTCCCAGAGCCCGTCGTGGATCATGCCATCCACCAGCGTCTGGTTCCCGGCTTTGATGCCGAGTCGCATGCCGTACAGGTAGTGGGGTGCCGCGCTCATGGCCTCCATGCCGCCGGTGACCACGCACTGCGCGTCACCCGCTTTGATCGCCTGCGCGCCGAGCATCACGGCCTTGAGTCCCGAGCCGCAGACCTTGTTGACCGTGAGCGCCGGTGTCGTTCCGGGGAGGCCGGCGTGAATCGCGGCCTGGCGAGCGGGCGCCTGACCCGCCCCGCCCTGCAGCACGTGGCCCATGATCACCTCGTCGATCGCTGCGGGCTCGATGCCGGCCCGTCGCACCGCTTCGCGGATGACCCTGGCGCCGAGTTGCGGCGCGGCATAACCGGACAGCCCGCCGAGGAATCTCCCGATCGGGGTGCGGCAGGCGGAGAGCAGGACGGGAGTCAGCGCGTCGGACACAGCGGCTCGATTGAGGAGTCCGCGTGAAATTTAGCTGGAAGGCGGGGTGGCGGACAGTCGGAGGGGCGGACGGGCGGACGGACGGACGCAAACGCTTCACGGAACTCGGGCGCGGGTGCGCATCTCCTCCCTAACCCGCGCTCCGAATTCGTCGACCGGCACGATGCTCTGCTTGTTCCCCGCCCCGCGCACCCGGACGGCAACCGTATCGGCGTCGGCCTCGCGTTGTCCGATCACCGCCATGTAGGGGACCTTCTCCAGCTCGGCTGCCCGGATCCGGTAATTGAGCGTCTGGCTGCCGGCATCGAGCTGGGCACGGAGTCCCGCATCGCGGAGCCGTCGCGTGACCTGCTCCGCCACCGCGGTTTGCGTTTCGCCGATGGGGAGCACGCGCACCTGCTCGGGGGCGAGCCACACCGGAAACGCGCCGGCGAAGTGCTCGATCAGGATGGCCATGAAGCGCTCCAGCGAGCCGCTCACCGCGCGGTGGATCACCACCGGCCGGTGCTCGTGATTGTCCTCGCCGACGTAGCTCAGGTCGAAGCGCTTCGGCGCCTCGTAGTCGAGCTGGATGGTGCCGAGCTGCCATTTGCGCCCGATCGAATCGGCGACGTCGAAGTCGATCTTGGGGCCATAGAACGCGCCATCACCCGGCTTGAGCTCGTAGGGCATCCCCGTGGCATCGAGCGCGGCCCGGAGTCCCGCTTCCGCGAGATCCCAGGTCGCGTCGTCGCCGATCCGCACCGGCGGGCGGGTGGCAAACTTGAGCGTCGCGGTGAGACCGAAGGTCTCGTAGTAGCTCAGGATGAAGCGGGAGAGCCGCTGCACCTCCTCGGCAATCTGGCTCTCCATGAGAAAGATGTGGCAGTCGTCCTGCTGGAACTGGCGTACCCGGGTGAGGCCCGAGAGCGCACCGGAGACCTCGTTCCGGTGCAGCACGTCGTAGGTGTTGTAGCGCAGCGGCAGCTCGCGGTAGCTGTGCTTCTTGGAGAGATAGAGCAGGTAGTGCGACGGACAGTTCATCGGCTTGAGCGAGAAGTCGGCCTGGCCGCTCTCCTTGTCGAGCACCAGAAACATGTTCTCGCGGTACTTCCCCCAGTGCCCCGACAGCTCCCAGAGACCCTTGTTGTAGAGCAGTGGCGTCTTGATCTCCCGGTAATCGTCGCGCTGCAGCTCGCGCAGATAGTCGTTCAGCGCGTTGAGCATCAGGGTCCCGCGCTCGGTCCAGAACACCGCGCCGGGAGCCCAGGGATGGAACATGAAG
>CAYNNS010000371.1:0-3134 GCA_964398345.1 uncultured Gemmatimonas sp.
ACGGCCGGATGGGTCGAGACCGCCGGCATCTCTCGGGAGAGCTGCAGCAACGTCGGCGCCAACTGCCCCGCCAGGCGATACAAGGTTACCGCCTGCTGCGGCCCGAATCCGCCCCGCGCGAAGCTGCCGAGCAGCATCACCCCGACGTCGCGTGCCTCATGGCGAACCGGCACGGCGATCACCGAGCCGTATTGCGCCTTGCGGAGCCGCGCTTCGAGCGCGTAGAGCTCGTCCTGCAGCAGCTGCGGGGCGGGCAGCGGAACCTCGAGATGGTCCTGGGCCAGCGCCGAAGGCCCCAGCAACACCGCACCGCCCGAATCGGGGTATACCCACAGCGCGAAGAGATCGTGCGGAACCTCGATGGCCGTGCTCGACGCGAGCGCCAGGTACCAGGTGGCGACGGCCACCGGGTCGGGCGCCCCCTCTGCCTGGAGCACCGGCACGAGGACGTCCCCTCGCCAGATCCCGGAATCGGGAGTGCCGAAGCTGTCGCTGTCCGTCATGCGTGCAAAGGGAGCAGAAGACATGCCCGCGAGAGCGTACCGTCCAACCTATTGTTTTGCAAGTAATTGAATTACAGGGACTTGAGGAACCGTTGCGCGGGTTCGACCGCAATCCGGCGAATCTCCGCCGCGCCCCCGGCCGTGGCTAAATACCCCGAAGGGGTATCTGGTGACTGTCCGTGGTTTGGGCCCGAAGGGTGTCCTTCGTGAGCGTTCGGGCTCCCAGCAGGACGATGAGCGCGCCAATCAGGGAAGCCATCGGCAGCAGCAGGATCGCCTTCTGCAGGCCAAAGCTGTCCGACAGGACGCCCACAAGAGGGAACGCGATCGCATCGCCGGCCAGGTGGATGAACATCATGAACGCGCCGGCGACGGTCGTCGCAATGCGCGACGGGGTCACGTCGAAGATCACCGCGGTGAGTGGGCCGTTGTACCAGGTCAGGAAGAAGAAGGCGGCGAAAAAGATCGGCACGAACCAGCTCATGTCGCGGATCCACAAGAGCCAGATCGCGAGCGGCGCGCCGATGAAGAATCCCATGCACGAGGTCAGGATCCGCGCGGCGGGGAAGCGGTTGCGCAGCAGATCGGCGATGACACCCCCGATCACGGTGCCCGTGATGCCCGCGATCAGTCCCCAGGAGCCGAGCAGCAGAGAGGCCTGCGCCGTCGAGAGCCCGCGTTCTCGTGACAGGAACGTGGGTGACCAGCCGATCAACCCGTTCATGCCGAAGGAGATCAGTGCGCCACCGACGAACACCGTAACCAGCGTCGGAGTGCGGAGGATTCGTCGCGCGACCCCTTCGAGCTCACGCACCGTGGCGAGCAGAGCATCGGCGCCCTCGCGCGACGGCACGAAGGGGCGGGTGGGATCCTTGATGCGCAGCACCAGCGCCGCGAGCAGAAAGCCGGGCAAGCCCAGCACCAGGAACGCAACGCGCCAGCCGTAGAGGTGCTCGAGCTGGCCGGTGAGCAGAATTCCGCAGACGCCGCCGATCGCGAGTCCGGCCATGAAGATGCTCATCGCCAGGGAACGCCGCGGCCCGGGGAAGTAATCCGCCACCAGCGACGCCGATGCCGTCGCCGCCAGCGCGCCGCCGAATCCCACGAACGCGCGCGCGACGAGCAGCGTGCCGAAGCCTTCGACCAGTCCCGAGAGACAGGTGGCGATGCTCCAGATCACCACCCCCGTCGCGGTGACGACGCGGCGCGAGCCCAGGTCGCCCGCGATCCCCGCCGGCACCGAGGCGAGTGAGAACACCAGCACGTAGGCCGACCCGAGCCAGCCGAGGTGGATGTCGGTCAGGCCGAGGTCGCGCCGGACCGGCTCGAACAGCGCGAAGATCGCGTTGCGCTCGAGGTAGTTGACGAGGTTGATGACGCTGAGCAGGGCCAGGGCGTAGTACGCATACGGCCGGGTCACCCCGGTGGCTCTGGTCTCCTCGGTATAAGCCATGGGCCCGCTGAATATAGCCCGCCGGCGGGCCTCGGTTTTACGCCTCTTCGGGAGCGGTCGGCGCGCGGCGGATCTTGCTCCGTGAGCGGGCGGCGATGATGATCTCGGCGGCTTCGGCGGGACTGTCGGTAACCCGGAACAGGCCGAGATCGCGGGCGTCGATCTTGCCCTCCGCGAGCACGGTGCGCTCGAGCCAGCTCACCAGGGGTGACCAGTAGGCGGACCCGAAGAGGACCGTCGGGTGCAGCGACATCTTGCCGGTCTGCATCAGGGTGAGATACTCGAAGAGCTCGTCGAGCGTGCCGTACCCGCCGGGAAAGGCGATCATCGCCCTCGAGTAACGCGCGAGCATCATCTTCCGCACGAAGAAGAAGCGGAAGAAGACCCCGCGGCGGACCCACGGGTTGGTGCCCTGCTCGTGGGGCAGTTCGATGTTGACGCCGATCGAGAGGCCACCGCCTTCGACCGCGCCCCGATTGGCGGCCTCCATGATGCCGGGTCCACCACCGGTAATGATCGGAAACCCGGACTCGGCAAGCAGCCTGGCGGTCTCGGTGGCCTTGCGGTACAGCGGGTCGGTGGGAAGCGTGCGCGCCGAGCCGAGGAAGGTCACCGCGTCGGTGACGTCGCCCAGCCGCTCGAAGCCTTCGACGAACTCGCCCATGATGCGGAAGACCCGCCAGGGATCGCCCTTGCGGAAATCGTCGACGCGCTCCGGTGGGGCGGTGCCGAGCAGGACTTCATCTTCGGTAGGACCGGCGGGCGGGGAGCTGTGCTTGAGCGGGCGGTCGGACATAGCGGGGGAGAATAACGGTGACCCGTGACCGGTGACCAGTGACCGGTGACCGGTGACCCGTGCTAGCTTACGGCCGATTGATTCACAAGCCACAGGTCACCGGTCACTGGTCACTGGTCACTCTTCTGTCCTGGCTCTCGCTCACCCTTCGGCTCACCGCCCGCGCCGCGATCAACCCGCGGCTCGCGATCGATCTGCTGCGGACCCTGTGGGCGTTCCGGCGGCCGACCTGGTGCCGGAGAGCGCCTTTCCTGCCGCTTCCGGATCGTGAATACCTGACCTGGCGGATGTACACGGCCTACGGTGACGAGGACGCCGTGCCTCCTCTCGCCGACGTGATCGGCTTCGCACGGTGGCGCCGTAAAGCATGCCGGGCAAAACC
>CAYNNS010000372.1:0-3109 GCA_964398345.1 uncultured Gemmatimonas sp.
TCAACAGTGCCAGGGGACGGTACAGAAAGACGGGGCTGCATAACGACCTGCGCTTGAGCTGCGGGGCCCTGGTGAGGCCGCCGCGAATCCAGAGTCGAAACATACTCGCGGCGGCCGAGCCGTTCAGGGCCCCGCCAGCTCCAAGCGCTTGTTAGGTAGCCCCTGGATGGTCTCGTACATCGAGAGCTGCGAAGTCCTTCAGGGCGTTCGCAGCTGAAACAATCTGCTCGTTGTACCTGATACCAACTGGGACCCAAGCGGAAGCAAGTTTATCTCCATCAGGAAGGCCGAGGTAGAGAGCAATGAGCTTTCCGACGTCACGAGCGGCCTGACTGTGATCTGCTGTGTTGTGAGCAGTGCGAAGGAGTTCAATGGCGGCGCTGTAATTGGCCTCAAATCCAACTGGAGGACGTTGCCGGCCGTCGGGGAGTACGGACATGCGCTCGTGTGCAACCCCCAAGAAGCCAGCAAAGAATCTCTGCTGAAACTCCTCTGGGAGTTGAAGGGAGACGGCCACGAACGCCCATACCGCGGTCTCAAGAGCCCATAAACGCTCGCTGAGCTCAACATCCGGCATAGTCGAACCTTGACGATGCGCGCTCTTTAGATCAGCCAGGAGAGTGTTTGAGTAGTTCTTGGCAAGCTGTTGGCCAGCCAAGACGATCTGATCGACTGGCGGCTCGGCTTTGGACGCAAATAGTGACCGGAGAAAGCCCATTGATTCTCGATCGTGTCTGGCTACCTAACGACCTGCGCTTGAGCTGCGGGGCCCAGGCTGAGGCCGCCGCGTTCCTATAAGGTATCGATTCCCGCGGCGGCCGAAGCGCTGCTGGGCCCCGACAGCTCCAAGCGCTTGTTAGGTTGCCCCTGCACCGATGTTGCGACGAGAGGCCGAGCCGGGGAAACGGCGAGCCAGAGCCAAGTGAGTGCTTGCGAGCACAGCTCCAAGAGCGGCGCTTGCGAAGATGGTTACGAACGTCAAGCCAAGTTCGCTAAATCGAAAGCTCACGCCCGCAATGGCAAATTCGGGCCAGATTCGGGTCGCGATCGCCAGGAGGCCTGGCAGTGCGGCACCACCGATGGCTCCCCACAAGGCCATTCGGGCTTTGGACAAGGCGTCGACAGTCCGGCGACTCTCGGCGATCATGAGAGCGATTGCAAAGGCGCTGCCGCTGATGGTCCCGGTGATGCCCGCGAGAAGGGACACGACAAGGATGTATTCGAACAGAAACCCGCTCGGATGAACCGGAGCGAATAGCCATGCCACGGCGAGGAAGGTCAACTCCGCCAGAATCCATAGCAGCGCCCACAGCGCCGCGGTGGTCAGGATCGCGCGGAGTCTTCGCATGAGTCGTCTACTCGCACAACAGTGTGGGGCAAACCTAACGCCCTGCGCTTCTGCTGCCGGGGCGTGCGGCGCAGCCGCGCGTCCCAAGCAGAATCTATTCGCGCGGCGGCGCCGCGCCAACGTCCCGGTCAGCAGCAAGCGCGGGTTAGGCAGTGCCAAAGGCCGTGAAGAGATCTACGATTGTCATTCCCGATAGTACGTGCCAAAGGGCATACCTGGGGGACCAAGTCTATTGAACTTGTACTCCGTGAGCAGGAGTTCAAGATCCGGAGGGGCAACGCCTGCTGCGATGAGCAGTGAGTTCAGCTGCTTAGTATCAGGATTCCAAGTACGCGAGATGATTATCAGAGGGTCGGTGTTCGGCGGCGCGCCGCGCATCTGAATCTCAAGCGAGGGCCCGAATTGCCCGACGCCTTCCTGCACGGTGGCTGATGCGCCGCTCGAAGTGAAGAAAGCGGCGAAAGCGCGGGCGGCCTTGCGGTCGATGTCCTCCGGCCCCCAGGGGAGAGGCGGAGCGCCCTGACGTAGGGCGAGCGTGATCGTGCGTTGGAAGGGGGTTGCGGAATTCGGCAGTGCCTTCGTGCGCATTCCAGAGAGGGCCCAGACAGCCAGAATGGTTCCGACTACGAAGGCGAAGGTGACTCGGTCGGTATGATAGCCGGTATCCCAACCACTCGTCCAAAGAGTGGCGGTGAGTATGAATCCTAGCCAGATAACGACCCACTGCGCCCTGTTGGGGTATTTCAAAGTACCCCTTCAGTTTCGGCGTTGAGATGGCACTGCCTAACGACTTGCGCTTGAGCTGCGGGGCCCAGGCTGAGGCCGCCGCGTTCCTATATGATATCGTTTTCCGCGGCGGCCGAAGCGCCTCTGGGCCCCGACAGCTCCAAGCGCTTGTTAGGCATCATTGAAAGCGCCGACGCTTGAATGCAGCAACATCCTCGGCGGTGAGTTCGAACCACTCCCCGTTTCCCCGGCGTGCTTCGAAGCGTTTGTGCCAGTAGTTCTCGATGCCATCGGGGTCGTCGGTCTTGATGACGTGAACTGTGTTTGGTCGTTTCGGGAGTTGAATAGCAAGCTCGCGTTCACGACGACCAAAGGCGTTGCTCTTCCCGATCTTATAGGACCTCCCTGACCTGAGGAGGTAGACATACCCCAATGCGGGCTCCTTGGCGCTAACCCCGCTGTCTGTCTCAACGGTTGCTGGCGCGGACAGAAGTGGAAGTAGAACCGCTAGACTTGGTCGACTCTCACAGAAAGTCCTGAGGCGGTCTAAGAATGCCCGCTTAGAACCAAATCGACGAAATACGTTATGGCTCGGGAAGGTTGGATCTCGGTGACGCTTGAGCAGCAGGTCGCCCTTTACGGGAAGTCGGCCAAGCTCGCTGGCTAGGTCTGCGTAGGCTTGGAGCAGAAGATCATCATCGATGCGAGCTTGCATCGTATTGGGTCGATAGCCCGCTTCAACCAGGGCTTCCCCCCACGCCTTCCAATACTTACCGAACCAGTCCGCGTACCGGATGCTTGTTTCGCGCTCAAATGCTGCTTGGCCGAGCGGCTTACCGCCGTTGGCCGACGCTGTTCGCTTGATTTCGTCGAGTATGTGCTTTTTGGTCATTGATCGCTTGGAATGATGCCTAACCGACCTGCGCTTGAGCTGCGGGGCCCAGGCTGAGGCCGCCGCGCTACCATAAGATATCGTTGTTCGCGGCGGCCGAAGCGCTGCTGGGCCCCGCCAGCTCCAAGCGCCTGTTATACCGC
>CAYNNS010000373.1:0-3109 GCA_964398345.1 uncultured Gemmatimonas sp.
CCTGCCCCGGCGGGACTGGGAAGGGGAGCTGCGACCGGCCACCGGGGCGCGGTATGCGCGCTATCTCGCGTATCTGCAGGCCCAGGTCGGCGAGCTGCTGCGCAACTACGGGGACATCGGCGTGATGTGGTTCGACGGCCAATGGGAGGGAAGCTGGACCCACGAGATGGGCAAGGCGCTCTACGCGCGCTGCCGTGCCCTGCAGCCCGGCGTCATTGTGAACAACCGCGTCGAAGGCTGGTCGCCGACGCCGATCCTGGACCCGCTCGGTGATTTTCGCACGCCGGAACAGGAAGTTCCGGCGACGGGCTGGCCGGGGGTGGACTGGGAATCCTGCATCACGATGAATCGCAACTGGGGCTACAACGCCAAGGACCACGACTTCAAGTCGACGGCACAGCTCATCGGGCTGTTGGTGGAAACTGCGTCGAAGGGCGGCAATCTGCTGCTCAACGTCGGACCCCGCGCGGACGGGACTTTTCCCGAGGAGAGCGTGGACCGGCTGCGCGGAATCGGCGCCTGGATGCGGGTCAACGGCAGTGCCATCTACGGGTCGACCGCGTCGCCGTTCGCGGCGGCGCCGGTGCGGGTGACCTCGCAGCCCAACCGGCTCTATCTCTTCGTCACCGAGTGGCGCACCGAGCTCACGCTTCCCGGGCTCCGCACGCCCATTGCGCGCGCCTATCTCCTCGCCGATGCCGTTCGCACGCCTCCCCTAACCCGTTCCCAGGATGGCAGCCAGACCCTGGTGCTGCCTGCCGCGCCTCCCGACCCGATCTGCTCGGTGATCGTCTGCGATTTCGACAGGGCTCCCGACGTAGCGAAGCCCTAGTCCGCCGCTAGGCTGGGTCGCGCCCAGCTGCTTCAGCATGTCGTGGACCGCCTTTATCACCACGTCGGCCTGCTCTTCGTGGACCCGCAGCCCGGAGCCCGCCACGGTATCGATGACGAGCTGCGGCACCGAGGCCCGGAACAGCCGGAATTGCCCGTCGGGCAGTCCGCTGCCGCGCGGGGCTCCACCGATGAGGAGATGGATCGGGATCTTGAGCTTCGGCAGCAGCGTGTCGATTCGCTCGCTCTCCCGCGCCCGCGCCATGCCCTTGATCGCATTCAGGGTCGCCCCGAGATCCCCCGCCCCACCGGCGGTGTAGTGGTCGATCGTCTCGGGAGTGATCCAAGAGGTGTCGCCCGCGGTTTCCAGCATGCCCTTGCGGATCTGGCTGCGAATCCGGCCGCGGCTCCCGAAGATCTTGATGAGCCAGGCCAGGCTGGCCGCTTTTCGGACACTGGTCGTGGCGACCGTGTCATTCGGCCCGCCGTTTTCCGCGACGAGGCCGCACACCAGGTCCGGCCGGTGTGCAGCGAGCCGCAGCGCCATCGACACGCCGGCGGAATGCGCCAGGACCGTTGCGCATTTGATCCCGCCGATCGAATCGAGCACCGCCTCGATCCGCCGCGACTGGGCCGTGAACGAGTAATCGCTCTTGCTGGGCCGCGAGGAAAACCCGACGCCGAGCGCTTCCACCACTACCGTGCGGAGTCCCGCAGCCGTGAGCGAGGGAACCACCTTGCGATAGGCGTAAGAAGACCCCAGTAGCCCCGGGATGATGACGACGGGCTGACCGGCTCCGCTCAGGGTGACACGGAGGGTCTCCGAGGGGGCAACCGGGATGTTCCGGATCTGCGACGAGTCGATCGTCGCAACCAGCATAAGGCCAATCAGCATCGGCACTTCCATTCTCCGAATCAGACCGCAGTAAGATGGCGGAGTTGCCCCCTCTGCGCACCTTGCGGTTTCCCTCCCCACCTGCATCTTTGCCGGGTAGCTTTCACCCCCCGGCCAGGGCGGTTTCTCGGGCCGAGCCTATCTGCTGTTTCGACGGCGGCTTGCGTCTCCACCTGGAGTCCTTTGCATGGGCGTTCCCCCGCCGGACGAGATTGAACGCGATACCCTGGCCATTCTCAAGCGGGTCGGCCGTCCCGGCCTCGACCCGAAGCTGAGCAGTGAATTCCTCGCCGATCTCGAGTTCGACTCGATCCAGGTGATCGAGCTGGTGGCCGAGCTCGAAGACCATTTCAACGTTTCCATCCCGCTGAACGAGCTTCCCCGCATCAAGACGGTGCAGGACATGACCGTTGCTCTCGCGCGCCTGATGCAGGAAGCCCGGAGCACCGGTTGAGCACCGCGGAGCGCTCCTTTCCACAGATGCTCGCCGACGCCGCGCGTACGCGGCACGGCCTCCGGTTCCTCGATGAGCAGGGCGAGGAGCACTGGTATTCCTACGCCGAGTTGATGGAGCTGGCAGCGCGCCTTGGCGGCGCGCTGCGCGCGCGGGGCCTTCGCCGCGGCGACCGCGTAGCGCTGGTGATCCAGGAGCCCGAAGGGTTCGTGCGCTCGTTCTTCGGTGCCTCGCTCGCCGGGCTGGTTCCGGTCCCGGTGTGTCCGCCCAGCAGCTTCGGTGCGCAGGAAGCCTATCTCGCCACGACCGAGCACGTGCTCGCCGCCGCCAGGGTGAGTGCGGTGCTGACCGCCGGGCAGCTCGAAGCCGCGCTGGGGGAGCGAGCCCGCCACGCCGGAGTTCCCTGGGTGGCGCGCTGGGACGAGCTCGAAGGCCCTGCCCTGGCGGCGATCGAGCCGGCCGGGCTTTCCGATGCGGCCTTCATGCAGTTCACCTCCGGCTCGACGGCGCAGCCCAAGGGGGTGGTACTGACCCATGCGAACCTCTCGGCCAACACCTCGGCGATCAGCGGGGCCCACGGTCTGAACCTGCAGGACGCGGATGTCGGGGTGAGCTGGCTGCCGCTGCACCACGACATGGGCCTCATCGGCATGGCGCTCACCTCGGTCCGCGCCCCGGGTACGACGGCCATCAATTGCTTCTTCCGGCTCGACCACGTCGTGCAGGCGCCGCCGCTGACCGGGACCAACGCGGGCTACGGTGGCCCGGCGCATACCATCCGTGCGATCGGGGGGATGAATCCGATCCCGACCGTCAACGTCCAGTCGGGCGGGGCCTGTCCTCAGGGCACCGCGTGCCTCACCCTGACCGATCCGCCCACCTATTCCACGTCCATGGTGTCGCACGATGCGACCCCCCCGCCTTCCAGC
>CAYNNS010000374.1:0-3085 GCA_964398345.1 uncultured Gemmatimonas sp.
TCGCCGCCATCGCCATCGTCACTCTGGCCCTCGGCATCGGCGCCGCGACCGCCATCTACACGGTGGTCGACGGCATCCTCTTCCGGCCGCTGCCCTACCGCGACGCGGGCCGCATCCTCGCCGTCTGGAACACCTACCCGTACTGGAAGGGCGATCCGATCCTCGGCCACATGTGGGACCAGATCCCCCTGTCCATCCCCGAATTCCGCGACTTCGACGCCGGGAAACGCGCCTTCTCCGCCCTCGCCATCACCAACGGCACCTCCATGTCGCTGCGCGACGATCAGGGGCGCCGCGAGATCATCGGCCTGGGCACGGCCAGCTATTCGCTGCTGCATGTTCTGGGGGTGACGCCGGCGCTGGGCCGCTTCTTCTCGAAGGACGAGGACGCGCTGAACGGCGCCAAGGTGACGGTACTCAGCTACGAAAACTGGCACGCCCGCTATGGCGGCGATCCCCACGTGCTGGGCCGCGCGGTCCACTTCGTCGAGGGGAGCTACACGATCATCGGCGTGCTCCCCCGCGGATTCTCGGTGCGCCACGGCCAGCCCGCCGCGCCGTTCTGGACTCCCATCAGCCAGGACTCCAGTAACGCCAATGAGCGCAGCAACCACAGCTTTCCCGCCATCGCCCGGCTCGCGGCGGGCGCATCCCTCGCCGCCGCGACCGCCGAGACCGACCGCTTTCTCCGGGGCGACAAGCAGCAGACCCTGCGGGGCGTGCGGCTCCTCCCCTGGCAGGCCGACCAGACCCGCCTGGTCAAGAGCCCGCTGCTCCTGCTGCTCGCCGCCTCCGGGTTACTCCTCCTGATCGCCTGCGTCAACGTCGCCACCCTGCTGCTCGGCGAGGCCGCCAACCGGAGGCAGGAGATCGCGGCGCGCATCGCCATGGGCGCGAGCCGGGGGCGCGTGTTACGCCAGCTCCTGACCGAAGGCCTGGTGCTCTCCGGCGCCGGCGTCCTCGCGGGCGCGGGGCTCGCCTGGGCCGGCACCCGGCTGCTGATCAAGCTCGCGCCGGCGCGCCTGCCCGGCGTGCCCGACGTCCACATGGACCTCCGGGTGCTGCTCTTCGCGATGGCCGCGGCGCTGCTGACCGGCACCGCCATCGGTCTCGCACCCGCCTTCACGCTGGCGGAGTCGGGGCCCGCCGAGGTGCTGCGCGGGGCGACGGGCCAGAGCGCCCGGGGCAGGGGACGGCTGCAGACGACGCTGATCGCGGTCGAGTGCATGCTGTCGGTGGTGCTGCTCGTGGCCGCCGGGCTGCTCTCCCGGAGCCTCATGAAGCTCACCGCGGTCGACCCGGGCATCCGCACCGAAAACGTGCTGACACTCCGGGTCTCGGTCGGCATGATCGGCCGGGACGCCGCGCGGATGAAGGCGTTCTACGAGGGCGCGGCTGCGCGGCTACGCGCGCTGCCGGGCGTGTCCGGGGTCACCGCCAGCAGCACCACGCCGTTCAGCGGGGGCTCGAGCAGCTCGAGCTTCGAGGTCGAGGGCGAGCCGCAGCCGGTTGGTCCGCAGGCAAAGGTCAGGCACGAGTCCCAGCAGCGCACCACACTGCCCGGATTCTTCAAGGAGATGGGGATTCCGGTGCTGGCCGGCCGAGCCTACGACGAGCGCGACGGCGCCGGCGCGCCACTGGTGCTGCTGGTCAACCAGACCCTCGCGCACCGCGACTGGCCCAACCAGTCGCCGCTCGGCAAGCGGATCAAGTGGCAGGGTGAGTGGCGCACTATCGTCGGCATCATCGGGGACAGCCGCTACAGCAAGCTCTCCGCTCCGGTCGAGGCCACCCTCTACGCGCCGCTGGCCCAGCGCATGGGAGCGGGCCTGAGCTTCCTGCTGCGTGGAGCCGAGGACCCGCGTCCGCTGCTCAAGCAGATCGAGGCCGAGCTGCGCGCGGTCGAGCCCGACGCCGTGGTGACCAGTAGCGATCTCATGGAGGAGCAGATCAAGCGCAGCTTCTCGGAGGAGCGCTACCGCGCCGTGCTGATCCAGCTCTTCGGCGCCATCGCCGCGCTGCTCGCCGCGGTGGGGATGTACGGGGTGACCTCGCGCGCGGTCGCGCGGCGCACCCGCGAGATGGGCATCCGCACCGCCCTCGGCGCCCAGGCCCGCGCGGTCACCACGCTGGTGATCCGCCAGAGCCTCGTGGGCGTCGCGATCGGCGCGGCCGCCGGGTTACTCGGTGCCCTGATCGTGGCCCGCTACCTCGCCCAGTTCCTCTTCGGGATCACCGCAACCGATCCCCTCACCTATGCGCTGATGCTGGCATTCCTGGGCCTGGTGACGCTGGGCGCGAGCTGGCTCCCGGCGCGGCGGGCTGGCAAGGTCGAGCCGGCCGTCGTGCTCCGAGGCGAGTAAGCTGCCTTCCTGACCAAGGCCCAGGATCAAACCTCTGGGTAGTCTTCGGTATCCTACGGAGGTCCCCCCACCCAGAGCTCGGTGCATGAGAGTCCCAGCTCGCCCCCTGCTTCTCCTGCTCGTTTGCGCCGGTCCCGCAGGCGCCCAGGCGGGCGCCAGGCTTTCCCGCCACATTGGGTTTTTCAACCCTGACTGGTCCCCCGACGGGCACTCCATCGTCTTCGAGTCGACCCTCGCCGGACCCTATTCGGTCTTCGTCATGAACGCCGACGGCAGCGCGCTGCGGCGCCTTACCGCCGATACCGCAAACAACGGGCAGCCCCGCTGGTCTCCGGACGGCAAGCGCATCGTTTTCTCCTCCGATCGCGGCGGCCACGGCGACATCTACCTGATGAATGCCGACGGCAGCGGAGTCGTCCGGGTCACCAGCATGCCGAGCGGCGGGTATTACCAGGCCTCGTTCTCGCCGGACGGCCGCTGGATACTCTTTCAGGGCCGGCCCGACAACCGGGAGACCCGGGAGCGGATCTACCTGGTGCGGCCCGACGGCAGCGGGTTACGCCGGCTCAGTGATTCCTTGTACAGCGCCGAAGGTCCGCGCTGGTCGCCCGACGGGAAGCACATCCGGTTTCTCCAGGTGCCCTATCCCAGGCGCTTTTGGGAGGAGATGAATCCTCCCGACATGGCCATCGCGCGCGCGGGCGAGCGGATGATGCAGATCC
>CAYNNS010000375.1:0-3081 GCA_964398345.1 uncultured Gemmatimonas sp.
GGTGCGGACCTCTGGGACCGGCTCTGGTCGGCGCGCCAACGGCTAAGGGGTCCCGAGCTGATCCGCCAGGTACACGAGAACTATTTCGCCGCTGGCGCGGATGTCGCCGTCTCGGCGAGTTACCAGGCGAGCATCGCCGGGTTCCAGGAGGCCGGCGTAGCCGCACCCGACGCGCGCCGGCTGATCGGTCTGAGCGTTGAGCTGGCACGTCAGGCTCGAGACCGGTTCGCCAGCCGGGCCGGGCTCCTCGTTGCCGGGTCAGTCGGTCCTTATGGGGCCGCGCTCGCCGACGGCTCGGAGTATCGCGGCGGCTACAAGGTCTCCCGCCAGTTCCTGGCGGACTTCCACGGCCCGCGGCTCGAGGCGCTGATCGGCGCGGAGCCGGATCTCCTGGCGATCGAGACCATCCCCTCACTCGACGAAGCGTTGCTGCTGCTCCAGCTGCTCACGGCCTGGCCGGGGATGCGCTGCTGGGTGAGCTTCACCTGCCGGGATGAGTCGCGGGTTAGCGAGGGGCAGCCTGTGGCGGAAGCGATCGCGGCGGTCGCGGCTCACCCTCAAGTCATGGCAGCGGGATTCAACGCGCTCACGCCGGCGCTCGCCGAGGCGCTGCTGACGACGGCCGCCCAGGTCACCGACAAGCCGCTCGTGGTCTATCCCAACAGCGGCGAACGGTGGGACGCGGATGGCCGCCGCTGGCTCCCCGGCGACCGGCCCTTCGATTTCGGCGCCGCGGCGGCGCGCTGGCGCGGGCTCGGCGCGCGGCTCATCGGAGGCTGCTGCCGTACCACGCCCGCCACGATCCGCGCGATTCGAAACGGGCTAAGTTAGAAGTGTGGCTTGTGTTGAACACTCGCGCAGGAGGGCATTATGAGCGACGTCCGCACGCTGGAAACTCGAAGCTACATCAACGTGGGCCAGGAGAATTCGGCCCCGATCGAGCTCTACTACGAGGACCACGGCTCCGGCAAACCGGTGATCCTGATCCACGGCTATCCGCTGAGCGGGACATCGTGGGAGAAACAGCTACCGATTCTCCTCGCTGCCGGCCACCGGGTCATCACCTACGACCGCCGGGGCTTCGGCAAATCGAGCCAGCCGACCACTGGCTACGACTACGACACGTTCGCCGAAGACCTGCACAAGCTGATCACCACGCTCGGGCTGAGCGACTTATCACTGGTCGGCTTCTCCATGGGTGGCGGTGAGGTGGCGCGCTACCTCGGCAAGTTCGGCTCCGCAGGAATTCGCAAGGTGGCGATCCTCGGCGGCGTGCCGCCTTACCTGCTCAAGGCTCCGGACAATCCCAACGGTGTAGACGTGGCGGTCTTCAACGGCATCGAGGATGCGCTTAAGCTGGATCGCTATGCCTTCTTCGGCGAGTTCTTCAAGAACTTCTTCAACGCCGACCAGTACCTCGGCAAGCGGGTGAGCGAGCCGGTGATTCAGGCCTGCTTTCAGACCGCGGCGGGGGCTTCACCGACGGCCTCAGTCGCCTGCGTGAAGACCTGGTACACCGATTTCCGCAAGGACGTGGACGCGATCGATGTCCCCACGCTGGTCATTCACGGGGATGCGGACCGGATCGTTCCGTTCGAAGCCGCGGGAGCGCTGACGGCGAAGCGGGTGAAGGGGGCGAAGCTGGTGGTGGTGAAGGGTGGGCCCCACTGCATTACCTGGACCCACCCCGAGGTGGTGAATCCTGAGCTGGTGGACTTTCTCAGGTAGCAGTCATCACTTCGTGGCCGTGATCGTGATGTGGGCCGGCACATCGCCGGTGCCGAAGTTGAACGTGGTGGTGCCCCCGGAAAGTGAGAGCGTGCCGCCGCTCACCGCCAGGCCGAACGTGACCGTTTCCGGCGGGTTATCGCTGGTCACGACGATCGTCAGGGAGGACGCGCCTTCGGTGTAAGTCCCGTTGGAATTGAGGGAACCCTGGCCGGGGACGGTTAAGGCGACGGACCAGGTACCATTCGAGTTGAAGGTGATCGTGCCGCTGCCGCCGAGGGCTTTCAGGTCGGTCTTGGTGGACGGGTTGGCGATGCTGGTAAACTCAAACTTCGTGATGGTCCAGGCTCCCACGACGTTCGGGTTTGCCCCAGTGGAATCGCTGTTGGTGCACGCCGCCAGTGCACCGCCCAGCGCTAGTGCCAGCAGCAATGCCTTGGCTCGCGACATACCACCTCCGAGAAGTAGATTCGGCCTTCGAGTCGACATGCAAGATAGCCTCAGTCCAGCGCGCGGGTATGGCACCGGCTTCATCGTCGGTCTGTGGCTGATTGCGGCCCCGGCCGAGGCGCAGGGCCTGGAGGCGCTCTGGTACGTGCGCGGTGAGGCGAGCATTCAGGCCTTCCTCGCCCACGCCGATCAGATCTCCATCGTCTCGCCGCAAGTATTCGTGATGGACTCGGCCGGTGTGATTCGCGGGGAGCTGGACCCGCGCCTCGTGGCGACGGCGCGCGACAAGGGAGTCAAGCTCGTCCCTCTGGTCATGAATCCCGGTTTCGACCTCGCCGCCTTGCACCGGGTGCTCAATGAGCCCACGGCCCGGGCCCAGGCGCTGGTTTCGCTCGCGGAGCTGTGTCGCGGGCGGCGCCTCGACGGCATTCAGTTCGATTTCGAGAACCTGCACGTGAGCGACCGCGACGCGTTCACCGCCTTCACCCGCGCGGCCACCGACTCCGTGCACCGGGCCGGATGCTCGCTCTCCGCCGCGGTCGTGCCGAGGCTGAGCGACGATTCGGGGAGCGCGAGCTACGATCGGTGGATCTACGACTACTGGCGCGGCGCCTACGACTACAAGGCGCTCGCGGATACTCTGGATTTCCTGTCCTATATGACGTACGCTCAGCACACCGGCGGGACGTCACCGGGGCCGGTATCGGGTTACCGCTGGCTGGTAGCCTGCCTCGACTTCGCGCTGGCGCAGGGCGTGCGGCCGGAGAAGCTCTCGCTGGGGATCGCGGGTTACTCCGACTGGTGGTTCCCCAGCTACGACGAGAAGAACGGTGCTCGGCTCCGCGGCCACGACCTTTCGTACATCCGCGGCCTGGAGCTGCTTGCCCAGGCGGGACCGTCTGC
>CAYNNS010000376.1:0-3065 GCA_964398345.1 uncultured Gemmatimonas sp.
TTCGTAGTTGTTGGAGCGGTCGGCGAGCAGGTGATAGGGCGTGATGTCGTAGTAGCTGTGATACATCCCCAGCGGCTTCAGGATGTTCTTGTCGATGTAGACCTCGTAGTCATCCCCCGACAGCTTCTCGATCACTCGGCCGAGGAAAATGAGCCCCGGGTTGCTGTAGCTGTACTTGGTCCCCGGCGGGAAGAGGATCTCGGTGTACGGCATCATCGCGACGAGCTGCGACCACTCGGTCGGCTCGAAGGGGTGCCAGGGTTTGTCGCCGCCCCAGGGCCAGGTCGGGTTGCGGAACCCGGCGGAGTGGCTCATCAGATGGCGAAGGGTGATCGCTTCCATCGGCCCGTACGGGTTGTGCACCGCCATCAGCTCGGGCACGTACTTCACGATGGGATCGTCGAGCGACAGCTTGCCGCGATCGCGGAGCTGCATGATCCCGATCGAGGTCAGCGTCTTGGTGATCGAGGCCCAGTGGAAGATGGTGTTCGCGTCGATCTTGCGGCCGCTGGCCTGGTCGGCCAGGCCATGGAACTCGCGCGCCAGCACCGAGTCACCATGGATGAACCAGAGCGCGCCGCCCACCACGCCTTCGCGCGCGAGCGCCGAGTGGAATTCCTGCGCGACGGGTTCCCAGGCCTTGGCGAATCCGGCGGGCGTCTGGCCACTGAGCGGAATGGTTGCCGCGAGCGGCAATCCGGCGAGCAGGAGTTTTCGGAGCATGGCTGCAATCTACATCCAGAAATGTCAGCCGAGTCCAAGTCGGCGACGGGTGTGGCCGCTACACTGTTCCCATGCGACGAACCAGCTGGATCGTGGTGATCGCACTCCCTCTCAGGAGATCTCGAGTTCGTGCCCAGGAACTACCTCGATAGCGACGTCGAGGGCACGAGCCTGGGGTATCGTCCGCTACCGCGAGAGCTACGACGCGATGGTCCAGGGAGTCCGGCGCACCCGCACCATCCTCTGCACCCAGACTCTGCTCCAACAGGGCTCGGCGTGGAAGTTCCTCGCCACACATTGTTCCCAGGTCCAGCCGCAGTAGCTTTCGTGGATCAGGAGGTAGTCCATGAAAGCCCAGCTCATTGCCGCACTGTCCCTCGCCGTCCCGACGCTCGCCCTGGCCCAGGCCGAGCCGACGACGAGCAGGGAAACCGTTCCCGACGCGGTGGAATTCAAGGCGCTTGCGGTTCCAGGCTTTGAGGCCGGGGCCAAAATCGCCGTGCTCCACGGCGACATCAACGCCGCCAGCGGGGACTACACCATCCGGCTCTGGCTCCCGGCCAAATATCGCCTACCGGCGCACTGGCACCCGAACCCGGAGCACCTCACGGTGCTGGAGGGCTCGATCCAGATCGGCATGGGCGACAAGTATGATTCGGGCAAGCTGAACACCTACCCGATGGGCAGCTTTCTCTATCTCCCGGCCCAGATGTCTCACTTCGGCGAGACCAAGGCGGCGACGGTCGTCCAGCTCCATGGCCAGGCGCCCTTCAAGATCGAGCTGACCAAGCCCAAGCCCTGAGCCCCGGCGCCCGACCGGAACCGGGTTGGCGCTCGGCAATGTATAGCATATATTCTATCCACTATGTATGCGACCCTGCCCTGCCCATTCTGCGCCACACTCAACCGCGTGGACCTCGACAAGCTCGCCGCCGGCCCCAAATGCGGCTCCTGCCACCGGCCGCTCCACCTCGACCGGCCCGTCAAGGTCGGCCCTGAAGCCTTCGACGCCGTGCTCAGCAAAAGCGAAGCGCCGGTACTGGTGGACTTCTATGCCGACTGGTGCGGCCCCTGCCGCATGGTGGCGCCCGTGGTGGATGAGCTGGCCTCGGCCAAGGCGGGCGAAGTGCTGGTCATCAAGGTCGACACCGACCAGCACCAGGGCGTCACCCAGCGCTTCGGCATCCGCGGCATCCCCACCCTGATCGCGTTCAAGGGCGGCAAGGAGATCGGCCGCCACGTGGGGATCGCCAAGCGCGCCGAGCTCGACGCCCTCGTCGCCCGGGCGTGACGCGCACCCGCCTGCTCCGCCGGGTCCGTCCCGCGGTCCTTGCGCGCGCCGCCGAGATCATCAAGCTGCTGGGCCACCGCGAGCGGCTCACCATCCTCGAAGCGCTCGAGCATGGCGAGCTCAGTGTCGGTGAGATCTGCCGCGAGTGCCGGATGCCGCAGGCGATCTGCTCGCAGCACCTGCGCCGGCTGCGTCAGCTGGAAGTGGTAGCGTGCAGGAAGGACGGATTAAACGTGTACTATCGCGTGACGGACCCCAAGGTCCACACGATTCTGACCTGTCTACGCAAGGACTGTAGTCGCGGGTAATCGGTCACCGGTCACAGCAGTCCTCTGATCCAACCCCCATCGACCGCCATAGTCTGGCCCGTGATGTAGCCGGCCCGCTCGCTCGCCAGGAACGCCGCCAGCGCGGCGAACTCCCTCGGCTCCGCCATTCTGCCGAGCGGCACCGAAGCGCTGTAGCGCGCCAGAGCCTGCTCGGGTGAAATCCCCTCCTTCTTCGCCGTCACCTCCGACAGCTCCACCATCCGGTCGGTGCGGGTGAAGCCCGGCAGCAGATTGTTGACGGTGATTCCGAACGGCGCGACCTCGTTCGCCAGGGTCCGCGCAAAGCCAAGCACGGCGGCGCGGATGCTGTTCGAGAGCATGAGGTTGTCCACCGGCTGCTTCGCGGCGATCGAGCAGACGTTGAGGATCCGGCCCCAGCGCCGCTCCTTCATCCCCGGCACCACCGCGCGGCAGAACGCCACCACGCTGTCGAGCACCAGCGCGGTGGCGTTGCTCCAGGCCTCTTGCGTCAGGCTCTCGAACGGACCGGCGGGCGGGCCGCCGCTGTTGGTCAGCACGATGTCGATCCGGCCGAACTTCGCGATCCCCTCGCGCACCACCCGCTCGGCTTCGCCGGGTTTGCCGACGTCCGCGCCCACCGCGAGCACCGGCACATCGAAGCTGCGGGTTATCGACTCGGCGGTGTCCAGCAGCGCGTCCATCCCGCGCGCGCAGAGCACCAGCTTGACCCCCTCGGCCGCCAGCTCCTCGGCGACGGCCCT
>CAYNNS010000377.1:0-3061 GCA_964398345.1 uncultured Gemmatimonas sp.
AGAGCCGGAGCACGGCGTTCTCCGGGCTGGCGGTCGCGGAGCCGTACAGTCTGACGGTGACCGGTGCGGAAGGTGCCGAGCGAATCGGCAACTGGAACGTCACGCGGGACTTTTTTCGCGTTCTCGACGTCCGCCCAATCCGGGGCCGGACCTTTCAGGAATCGGACTTCGCGCCGGCCCCTGCGGGCGTGATCGTGCTGACCTACGGCTCATGGCAGCGTCGGTTCGGGGGTGATCCGAAGATCGTGGGCAGGGAGCTCACGCTCAGCAGCGGCGCGAAGGCCACCATTGTGGGTGTGTTGCCGAGAGACTTCTCGTACCTCACGAACGAGCCGCGCTACGAGATGTTCGTCCCCAAAGTGCTCGACACGCTCGAGACCGGGCTGCGCGGCCAGGGCTGGTACTACGGGGTCGGCCGGCTCAAACCCGGTCTCGGCCTCGCCCAGGCAAGCGGCGACATGGACCGCGTGGCTCTCGCGATGGCCCGGGAGTTTCCCCGAACCAATCTCAACCAGCGGGTCAGCGTCGTTCCGCTGCACGATTCGATGGTGGGGTCGTCGGCGCGCGTCCTGGTGCTGCTCTTCGGCGCGGTAGGACTGGTGCTGCTGATCGCCTGCACCAACGTCGCGACGCTGATGCTGGCGCGGACGGCGCGGCGCCGCCGCGAGCTGGCAATCCGGGTCGCGCTGGGCGCGGGCCGCGGGCGGATCGCGCGCCAACTGTTTTCCGAAACGTTCGTCCTTGCCCTGCTGGGTGGTCTTGGCGGGGTGGCGCTCGCCTACTGGGGTATCGGTGCCATCAGGAACTTGAGCCCACTGAGCGTGCCGCGGGTATCAGAAATGCGAGTCGATGGTCGCGCCCTGCTCTTCGCGACGGCGGCGGTGCTGCTCACGACGCTGCTCTGCGGACTCGCGCCCGCGCTCCGGGCACCGCGTGCCGCCGCCAACCCCGAGGACAGCCTCGTGTCCGGAGCTCGGGCAGGCGGCACTCGCCGCGAAGGACGCCTCCGCCGGGCCTTCGTGCTCGCCGAGGTCAGCGTGGCGGTCATGCTGCTCATCGGCGCGGGGCTCCTGATGCGGAGCTTCGTCTCGGTGCTCAACGTCGACCGCGGCTATCGCACCGATCATGTGCTCTCGGCGAGCGTGTTTCTCTGGCAGGATCCGCTCGAGCAGCGCCAGCAATTCGTTGACCGGCTCCTGGAGCGCGCCGGGCGCCTGCCCTCCGTCGAGGCTGCCGGGATCACCACTTCGCTGCCGCTGGGCGGACAGATCGGCGTCAACAAGGGACCGTTCGAGGTCGAGGGCAATCCCGCACCGACCGGGGAGGCCCCACAGGCCAGGCTCGCCGGGATGACGTCAAATGCCTTCCAGGCCATGGGGATAGGACTTCTCAAGGGACGTAACTTCGACGCTGGAGATGGGCGAAACGGCGCTCCCGTCGCCATCATCAGCTCTGCGATGGCGGCGAAGTACTGGCCCGGGCAGGACGCCCTGGGACGGCGGGTCATCGTCGGGTTCTACGGCAAGCCGATCGCGCGTACGATCGTGGGAATCGTCGCCGACGTGCGGCAGAGCTCGCTCGAAGCGCCACCCGACGCGATGATTTACCTGCCGCTGGCGCAGACGCTCGAAGGCAGTCTCGCCATCCTGGCGCGCACGCGGATTCCCCCTCGCGAGCTGCTGCCGCAGTTGCGCCAGCTCGTCGCCGAGCTCGAGCCCGGGCTCCCGCTCACCTACATCACCACGCTGGACGAGCTGGTTTCGGACACGCTCAAGCCGCGTCGCTTCACCCTGGTGTTGCTCGGCGTGTTCTCGATGGTGGCGTTCGTGCTCGCGGCGGTGGGGATTTACGGCGTGATCAGCAACAGCACCGCGGAGCGGGTACGCGAGATGAGCGTCCGCATGGCGCTCGGCGCCGAACGCGGCGACATCATGCGCCTGGTCGTGGGCCGGGGCCTCTTGCCGGCGCTGGGGGGGATCGCGGTGGGCGCGGCGGGAGCGCTGGCGCTGACGGGACTGTTGCGCGGGATGCTCTTCGAGGTCACGCGGGGCGATCCACTGACCTACGCCGGCGTTGCGGTGCTAGTCCTGGTGACGGCGCTGGTCGCGTGTTATCTGCCGGCGCGCCGCGCGACCCGGACCGATCCCCTGATCGCTCTGCGCGCGGGGTAACCCTCAGCGCATCGCCTGGAGCACGTCGTACCCGGTCAGGACGTAGGTCTTGTCGGCGGGGAAGTCGCGCACCAGCACCGCCGGATTCTGCGGCGTGAGCATCGGCGCCAGCAGCACCACCGGTGTCTCGATGTCCACGAAGGGAAACGCCTGCTGCATGATGCTGCCGACTTCGGCCTGGGCCACCGACGGGTCGGCGACGACGCGCTCGTAGGCGTGGGCTTCGCTCAGCGAGCCGACGATCCGACTCGCCTGGGTGACCGGAATCTGGGAGAAGTCATTTTCGACCATCCGGGCGATGGCCTGGCGCACCGTCGCGGTGCGTTCGACGCCCAGGATGTCGGCCACCTTCTTGTTCTTCACCAGCGCCCGCGCGGTCGGGCCGGGCACGTTCTCGTACCCCATCCGGCGCATCCAGTCGGGGTTGTAGATCTTGCCGAGGTAGCGGGTGCCGTGATCGTGGAAGATCACGACCACTCGCTCTCCGGCGCGGAACCGGTCGGCGAGCTGCAGTAACCCGGCCACCGCCGAGCCGGCGGAGTACCCCGCCCAGATGGCCTCCTGGCGAACCAGCTCGCTGGTCCAGTCCGGCAGCTGATTGTCGTACATCTTCTTTGTGGTGAAAAGCTCCGCCTTATCCTTCAACAGCTTGGCCAGCTTGCTGCGGCCATCCACTTTCTTTTCCTTATAGGATACGACAAAAACCGTCGAAGCCAGCGGCTTCTCGATATACGCTTCCAGCTTGTCGATGTCACGCATCTGCTGCGCCTCTTTCAACAACACCACCTGCCTTTCTGCAAACATGGGATAACGCCGGCACGCATTGATAACAGCCGCCCAGTCTGCATCCTTACCATAAAAGACGGTTAAATTAAATCCGGCTTCTGCTT
>CAYNNS010000378.1:0-3046 GCA_964398345.1 uncultured Gemmatimonas sp.
CCCGGCGGGTGGAGGTGGATGGAGCTGGCGCGGCAGGTGATCCGGCCGCCAATGAGGGTGTCCACCGGCTTGATGCTGGGCCGGGCCTGGGCTTCTTCCGCCGAGGCCTTGTCCTCGTCGGGCTCGTCGGTCAGCTGGGTGACGTCGATTTCTTCGGTGATGCCCGAGAGCAGCTTCGACACGACGTCTTCGGGACGGTACAGCTCGTCGAGCTTTTCGCGGATCCGCCCCGGCGACAGCAGCAGCAGCCGCACTTCGCGCCCCGTCGCGAAGGCGAGCATCTTTTCCGCTTCCATGTCGAAGGGATTGGTGACCGCGATCTCGAGGTAGGAATCGGTGGTGCGGATCGGCAGGATGTGATACTTGCGCGCCACCTGCTCGGGCACCGATTCCTGCACCCGATGGTCCAGCATCGCGAGATCGGCTACCGGAATGCGGAACCGCGACGAGACCGCTTCGAGGATCCGGTCGTCACTGACCATCCGGCGCTCGACCAGCGCTTCCCAGAGCGAGCCCGCGTTGCCCATGTCGCGCCGGACGGTTGCCAGCTGCTGCTCCGACACGAGCGCGGACACGGTTGGGACGAGCCACTCGTCGCTGAACGCCATGCCGATGGATTCCGCTGCTGGATGAAAGAGTGATGAAATCTAGGCAGAACCGGCCGTGCGGGGCCACTACAGGATGGGCCACCACTCCGGGCTCACGTCGATCGTCAGCGCGAAAAAGAACTTGGGACGGCGGTCCTCGGGAAAGAACCGCAGCTTGCGCGCGGCCTCGATCCGCACCAGTCCCTGGAGAAACTCCGCCGCGATCCCGATCACCGGTCTCGGGCCGGCACTGCGGGTCCAGGGCAGACTGTCGATGACGCCGCCCGCCCAGCCGATGCCGAAGAGCGGCGCCAGCGTCGCCCGGTTGCCCGTGGTCGCGAACGGCCCGAGTCCCAGGGCGGGGACCGGGACCGGAATCCGCCACTCCACCTGCGCCGCGAAGACGCGGCGTCCGCCATAGCCGCGAAAGCGTTCGCCGGGCAGGGTGCCACGTCCACCGATCGTAAAGCTGCGCGCCTTGGGCAAGCCTTCCGTGGCGAGCCCGGCGATGGTTCGCAGCCGGAGATGCCCGCCCGGGATCGGCAGGCTGCCATCCGACCGGAAGCTCAGCCGGAAATAGTCGGTCTTGCCGTGCCCGCCCTCGAGCCCGAGCTGCGCTTTGAGGTCGGAGCGATCGAGCGCCCCGCGGGCCGCCAGCGCGAGCGTGACGCGGGCCAGCCCGTAGGTCCCGCTGCCGAGCGCCGGGTTATCGGGGAAGCTGTCGCGCAGAGGACGCGCCGCCTTGGCCACCGAGGTGGTGTGCTCGACCCGGGTCGCGAGGTCGATGCTCCAGCGCGGATCGAAGCGGTGCCGCAACCCCAGCCCGAGCTCCTGGCCGAGCAGATAGCTGCCGAGGTCTTTGCCCGACTCCTGGGCGAGGAAGGAATTGACCACCCCGCTCACCACCGGCTCATCGCCGATGTCGCGAATGACCCGCCGTCCGTCGAAGCTCCATTCGCTCGCGCCCCGCGTCAGGGTGGCGCCCACGCTGGCCGTGATCCGCTGGTCCGAGAGTCCGTACCCCACGCCGCCCCGCAGCGCATACCCGCCATTGAAACGGAAGCCGAGCCCGAAGCCGAACGCGAGTCCCTGCACCCGGTTGAAATGGATCAGGTCGCTGAGCGAGGTGGAGCCGAAGCGGCGCCGCGGCAAGCCCTCCAGGACCTGACGGCTCACCAGCTCCTGGGCGCGCGCCTTGAGCTCGTCCAACTGGCGGCGGTCGAACGGATCGGCCGATTCCGCGGCGGCCCGCAGCGAGACCGCCCAGCGGGTGGTGTCGCGCACCGGCGCGCGTAACCCGCTGAAATCCGGCGCGGTCCGGAGCCCGGCCGGCAGGGCGGCACCGAAGTCGTAGTCGCCGATCTGCCACTGTCCGCGGATGATGGTGCGGAACGGGATTTCGAAGGCGGCGCCGCGGCGGCGGATCTCGATCTGCTGGGCATAGGGCAGCCACCACTTGCCCTCGAAGAGCGACTGCTCGAGCACGACCTCGATGTCCTCGAGCTCTTTTTCGCGGTAGGCCACCGGCGTAAAGCTGAACTCGAACTTCACCAGCGCCGCGGTCCGTCGCTCCAGAAACAGCGTCCCCACGACGAGCGGCCGCCCGGTGTCGCGGGGCCGCACGTCGACCGCGAGGACGTCGAGCGCGGTCCGTCCGCCGCCGGCGCTCAATTTGAGGGTATCGCGGATCCGGAAGTCGTACTCGTCGAGTCCCTCGAGCGAGAGCGGATGGATCGCATCGCGCACCTCGTCGCCCTCGCCGATCCGGATCAGCGGACCGAAGTTGTTGGCCACGATGCCGAGATGGTCGCGGTGATAGCGCACGTCGATCGGGAGCAGGCTGGCATCGCGCCAGGCCACGATGCGTTGCTTGCTCGTGCCCGGCTTCTCCCAATACACTTCGACGTCCAGTTCATCGAGCTTGGCGACCCGCGGTGGTTCGGGGAACCCCGCGCCGAACTGGACCTGGTAGAACACCAGGCCGTGGGCCCGGTTGCGATAGCTCGAGAGCGTGCTGTCGGAGCCGGGATTCTCGCGCAGCAGGATGGCGCGGCGGATCAGCTCAGTGGCCTGGGGATCATTCCAGGCCTGCGCCGCCAGCCCCACCGGGAACAGCAGCACAAGGAGAGCGACGCATGGGCGGAGCATCGGGATGTCAGCAATAAGCGGGGCCCGCCGCGCCGGAGCAAGCGCGCTCCTCGCTGCGCTCGCGGCGTGCGGCCCGCCGCACTCGAGCGCTCCCGGCCCGGCCGTCCCCGAGCCGAAGCCGCTCCCGCCGCGCCGGCTCGATCAGGTGTTCGTGCTCGCAGCGGCCGGCTCACAACCCGGCGACACCGTGTTGCGGCGCACCCCGGGCCCGGCTCGCGTGATCGTCGTGCGGCGCGAAGCGCCCGATGTCGGCCTCTTGCCCCGCGTCACACTGTGCGGATCGGCCCTGACCCCGCGGGCCAACGGACTCC
>CAYNNS010000379.1:0-2994 GCA_964398345.1 uncultured Gemmatimonas sp.
ACGGGTTTCAAGTCGGTGGCCGAGATTCAATTTTTTGATTATATATGGCCAGCAATGATGCAGATTCGAAATGAATTAGCGACTCTTCGCTGGCGCTCAAACAACGGCTTCTCCTGTCCCGCCGTGATCCGCGTACCGATCGGCGGATACCTGGGAGGAGGCGCTGTTTACCATAGTCAATGCGGCGAGGTGGAGTTCACCCACATTCCCGGGCTGCGCGTTGTGATGCCATCGACTGCCCTTGATCTTTGCGGCCTGCTGCGCACCGCGATCCGCTGCGACGATCCGGTGCTGTTCCTGGAGCACAAGCACCTCTATCGCCAGACCTACAACAAGGCGCCGAACCCGGGGCCGAATTTCATGATCCCCTTCGGCAAGGCGAAAGTCGTGCGCGAAGGGACCGATCTCACCGTGGTCACCTACGGCGCCGTGGTGCAGCGCACGCTCGTCGCGGCCAAGGAGGTCGAGGAGAAGACCGGCCGGAGCGTCGAGGTCATCGATCTCCGCTCGCTGTCGCCGGTGGACTGGGAGACAATCTTCACCTCGGTGCGCAAGACCAGCCGGGTCCTGGTGGCGTACGAAGACGCGCTGTCCTGGGGCTATGGCGCCGAGCTGTCGGCGCGCATCGCCGACGAGGCCTTCGGCTGGCTCGATGCCCCGGTGCGCCGGGTCGCGTCGCTCGACAGCTTCGTGGCCTATGCCCCCGAGCTGGAAGATGCGATCCTGCCTCAGAGCGAGGGGATCGCGGCGGCCATGGAAGAATTGCTCGGCTGGTAGCCGCTCGGCGTGTGCGGCTGCGTTGCGATCGTTCTCGGGCTCGGGCTGACCTCCGCACTCTTCGCTCAGCAACCCCTGCAATCAGGGCTCGGCGTGGTCCGGGACTCTTCCGGAACCGGCCTTGCCGGTGCGGACGTCGTCGTTGGCCCGCGCCGGACCACGACGGGACCCCAAGGCAGCTTTCGCGTCGACAGCCTCCGGCCCGGCCAGTACTCCATCACCATCCGGCTCGTGGGGTACTCTCCCATCCGCTCGCGAGTCGCGGTCGTGGCCGCCGAGCCGACCGAAGTCGAGTATTTCCTGACCCGCGCGGTCCCCTCGCTTCCCACCCTGGAAGTCACCAGCCACCGCACCGGGCTGTATGGCACCGTCGGGGACACCGGATACCGCGCCGCCCCCGGGGCCCGGGTCATGGTCGCCGGTCCGCAAGGTGGAGAGATGCGGACCGACAGCACCGGACACTTCGCGTTTCCCGATCTGCCGGGCGGCAAGTACATGGTCCGGGTCACGTTTCCGGGTTATGCGGAGCGCCGCTTTCTCGTCGAGCTCAAGAAAGGGGAAGGCAAGGAGCTCGCGGTGTTGCTGGTGCCGTACCGGGAGCTCCCCTCCCGCGCCGACGATATCGCGCTCGACGAGCTCGGCAAACGCCTCGCGACGGGCCTTGATCGGGAACGTCTGACGGTCCAGCAGGTCGAACGGTACAAATCACAGCCGCTCTGTGATGTGCCTCGTATCAGAGCGGAGATCGGAAGAACCGATACGATTCTGTTCAGCCTCAACGGCGTGACTGCAGAGGCAACCGAGATCGAGCGGCTCTGTGGCTGGCGCGCGGACGAAGTTGAGTTGGTGGAATACGGTTTCGATGCCTGCCGGGACGTGACCGGCTCGATTCCCCAGATGCTTGGCATCTGGTGCGGTGGGACTGGAAGAATCAACATTCCGCAGAACATCCGTCGTGGTAGCGCCGGGGTTGCTGGCGGCGGGGGGAGCGGTGGCGCACCCAGCGGTGGTGGCAGGATCCGCGCCCAGAGGAAGAGTATGCCTTACGTAATCGTCTGGGAGAAGCGTTAGCCGCCCCGTGCCGCCCGCACCGATCGTCTTTCTCTACGGCGTCGATAACACGCTGCTCGACAACGACCGCGTCACCGCCGATCTGCGAGCGTACCTGGCGCGCGAGGTCGGGCCGGAGGGATCCCGCCTGTACTGGGAGCTCTTCGAGGCGCTGCGCAGCGAGCTCGGCTACGCCGACTATCTCGGCGCCCTGCAGCGGTACCGTCGGGAGCAGCAGCACGAGCCCCACCTGCTCGCCGTATCGCGTTTCCTCCTCGACTATCCGTTTGCCGAGCGGCTGTTTCCCGGCGCACTCGAGGTGGTGGCCCGGGTCAAGCAGTGGGGTCCCGCGGTGATCCTTTCCGACGGTGACGTGGTGTTTCAGCCAAGGAAAGTGGACCGCTCAGGCTTGGCGGCGGCCGTCGATGGCAACGTCCTGCTCTACATCCACAAGGAGCGCGAGCTGGACGACGTGCAGCTTCGCTTTCCCGCGGAACGCTACGTGATGATCGACGACAAGCTCAGGATTCTGACGGCGATCAAGTCAATCTGGGGCGAGCGGGTGACGACAGTTTTCGTGCGGCAGGGGCACTACGCGCTCGATTCGGCTTCCGTCGCTTCCTATCCTCCCGCCGATCGCAGCGTCGACCACATTGCGGAGCTGCTGCAGTACGGCCTCGGGCGGTTCAGCGGCGGGCTCGAGCCTCAGCGCGGCAGGGCGTAGCGCTCGAGCCGCTCGATGCCGCTGTCGGTTTCATGCACCACGTACACGCTCTGACTTCCCAGCGCGACGACCCGGCGCCGTGGCAGCAGCTCCGCCGTAGTAACCCGCCGCCCCACCGCATCGAAGACGTCGTACCGCACCGGCTTGGCTTCCTCGACGGGGAGTCCCACCCAGAGCCCTCCGCCCGGCGCCTGCAGCACGCGGCCGGCCTCGAAGAACGGATGGTGCTCGGCGAACTGGGTCCCCTTCGCCATCTCGGTGATTTCCTGCTCGCTGAGTTGCGGTGCAAATCCCATCCCGCCGCCTTCGCCCTTGCCGCTCATCGGACTCGTCGCGTTGAAGGCGCGGACGAAATCGATCCGGTCGGATGCGGTGACGGGCCGAGGCGTGTAGGCATAGCTGGGCCCACTGACCGGGGCGGCGTGCGGCCGCAGCGATTCCAC
>CAYNNS010000380.1:0-2993 GCA_964398345.1 uncultured Gemmatimonas sp.
GGGGGGGGGGTGTTCGGGTGCGAGGGCGGCGTCCCGCCGGTTTCGCCGGGCCTGCGCCACCGGAGGCTGGGTCTGGTGGCCAGGCCGTTCCCGGAGCGATTCCCCCCACCCGCACGGCATCGTGTACCAGGGCTGGCCCGCCGTTTCGCCGGAGTCGTACACACTCAGGATGTGGGGATGCTGGAGCCGAGCGGCCAGCTTGATCTCGCGCTGGAAGCGCTCGTTGCCGGTGGCGGCGGCGAGCTCGGGGAGGACGACCTTCAGGGCGACGGGACGATCGTGCTGGACATCGTGCGCCAGGTACACGGAAGCCATGCCTCCGCGACCCAGCTCTTTCTGGATATCGTAGCGCCCGGCCAGGGCGGCCTTGAGCGAGTCGAGACTATCGGGCACGCGCTAACCGGGTAAGGGTTGCCTTACGATAGCCTACCGGGCCGGAGGCGCAACGCCTTCGCGGAGGATCCAGGCCTTGGTGGCGAAAAAGAGTCGGATCATGTCGGCGTAATCCCCGGCGGGCACCAGCACCACCAGCGCCTCGCCATCGGTGCCGCGGGTCAGCTTCACCGTTTCCTTCTTGCGCATCCGTCCCCCCAGCTCCTTGAACCAGTGGGGCAGCTGCTCGCGTTCGCCGTGGCGCACGATCGCCCGGGAGCGCTCTCCCGACACGTCGGCCAGGGCCACCTGGCAATACCAGCGGCCGCGGGCGGGTCCCCGTGTGGCGAGCGAAAAGGTCAGGGAGCGATCGGGCAGCTCTTCCCAGGCCTTGTGGGGTGGTGTGGTTCTGGGCCGGACCTCGATCCGGCCTTTGGGGTCCTCCGGCACCCGGACGATGAATTCCCAGCTGTTCTTGCCCGCGAGGTTGCGGTCGATGACTACGTAGCTCTGCTCGACCCCGCGCACCGCCTCCCCCGCGAACGTCCAGGTGGCAGGGCGCGAGCCAAGCGGAGCGACTTCAACGCGATCGAGCCGATACCTGGTGCGCGATGCCATCGTGGGCCTCCTGGGTGGTCACGGCTTGATGAGCTCCGATGCTGGTACGACACGCCAGTGACCGGTCCCGCTTTCGTTGAGCCGGTCGACCCAGCGCTGGGCTTTGTCATTGGGGATTTCCGCACGGACTCCGCTGCGGGGATTCTCGATCGTGAGGACGCCGCGAATCACCTGATCCCAGCCTTCCGCGCCACTCAGCGAGGCGCGGGTCGCGTTGCTCTGGGCCGAGCGCAACATCGCCCAGGTCTGATTCATGTTCTGGATCGCGTCATCCATCCGGCGTTGCTGCTCGGCGGGCGTGACGCTGAAGGATTTCCAGATGGCTCGCAGCAGGGGCAGCTCGGCGGCGAAGCTCTGGGCCGGGGCGGATACCGCGGAGACGTAGAAGAGCCACTGCTCCGGACCCGTGACGGTCGTTAGGACGAGTCCCAGGTTGAGAAAGCTCCGCCCGGAATTATTGGTTTCGTAGAGTATCATCGCCGCCTGCCCGGCCGGTGCCGGGGTCGCTTGGCTCTCGAGGATTCGCACCAGCTGAACGGGCGGCTGTCCCAGCCGGGCCAGTGCCGCGGAGATTTGCGGACTCAGGACCTGAACAGCGGTGACCGGAGCGCTATACGGCGCGACGAAGAGTCCGTTCAGCCGCGCCATGGGATTGGTCCAGACCTGCGTCGCCGCGCCGAGGCTCATGAGCTCGCCCTGGGGACCGGCGACATCGCAGGTGCCCCTGTGTCCCGCGGTGATGCGCCACCCTGCTGGTAGCTCGATGGTGGCGCTGCCATCCGGGAGCATGACGGATTGCATCGGCGGCAGCGCGGTCACGGCTCCTCCCACGCCGAGCTGGAACGCGGGGAGTAGCGGTCCCAGGCGTACCAGCGAGCTGCCCAGGGCCGCTGGCCGGTCGAGAATGAGGTCGACTTGCGCACGTTGCGGCGTTACTGCGACAGCGATGACGCCCGCCACGGGCTGGCTCGAGAGACTGGCTGAAAAGAACACCTGCAGGTGCTGGTCGGCGTCATCGCCGACGGCGCCGGAAAGGGCCGGCGGCGCGTCGAAATAGGTGGCCAGACCGGTGAGGCTCGCGCGCAGCGCGACCAGCGCTGAGGGAGTAGTCCACGCGGCACGGAGCATCCGGCCGGAGCCGGCGGCATCCTCGCCGACGGTAAAGCCTCGCGGGGGAACCGGGGCCGGGAGCGATTGGCCGTTGACGCCGACCGGCGCCAGCAGCAGAGCGAGCAGAACCGTCGCAGCCGAGCCGGAACCCGCGATGAGGTCCTCGCTTGCTGGAGTTGCCGCAGCCCAAACATACCCGGTCCGGCCACCCTAACGAAGTGGCTCCGGGGGGCGTATTTATTGGTTCACATCCCCATACCGATCCGGGTTCCCGATTGCGCTCTCTCGCAGGAGGTTCCATGTCCGTTTCGATGCTCCGGTTCACCTGGTCGTGTGCGGCGGCCGTCGCGCTGCTGCAGGTACCGGTGGCCCAGGCGCAACAAAAGCAGGACGAGGAGTACACCAAGAAGATCAAGGAGTACCTGCAGGACCCCAGGATTTCGACCGAGCTGGTCGATCACCTGCCCGCCTCGGCAACCGTGCCCACGCCGCTCAAGTTCCTGGGGCGGATCGTGGGAACGCCCGGCGAGCTGACCTACGCGAAGGACATCGAGCGCTACTTCGAGGCGCTCGATCAGGCGTCGCCTCGGGTGACCATGTGGAAGGTCGGCAAGACCGAAGAAGGCCGTGACATCGTGCTGCTCGCGGTGGCCGACGAAGCCACCATCCGCCAGCTCGACAAGTACAAGGGGATGCTGGCCGCGCTGACGGACCCGCGGAAAACCACCGAGGCCCAGGCTCGCGCGCTGCTCAAGACCGCGAAGCCGATCTATTACGCGGTGAGCGGGATGCACTCACCGGAGACCGGCGGGCCCGAGATGCTGATGGAGCTCGCATATCGGCTGGCCGTCGAAGAGACGCCGTTCATCCAGGCCATCCGCAACAACGTGATC
>CAYNNS010000381.1:0-2962 GCA_964398345.1 uncultured Gemmatimonas sp.
TTGTTGTCGTGGCCGATGTACTTCTGATAGAGCCGCGGCAGGCCCGCCATGGTGCGCTGTTCGGGGACGGCGTTGCGCATGTACCAGTCGGCGACCAGGTCGTTGCCGTCGGGATTGGCGTGCACGAAGAGGATGATCACATCGCGCAGGAAGCGCAGGGTCTCCTCGTCGTTCCGGCTCACCATCTGATAGACCATCTCGGCGAGCTGCTGCGCCCCGAGCACTTCGGTGGCGTGCAGGCCGCCGTCGATCCACACCACGGCCTTGCCTTCCTTCGCCAGCGCGCGGGCCTGCTCGTCGCTCAATCCCTCCGCGTTCGCCAGGCGACGGGAGATGTCCCGGTAATGCGCCAGGTTCCGCTGGTTTTCGGGCGCCGTGACGATCGCCATCAGCTGCGGGCGTCCCTCGGCGGTCTTGCCGATGTCCTGGAGGACCATGCGATCCGATTCGGTCGCGAGCCTGCGCCAGTACGCCGCGATCTGCTGATAGTTGGCGAGGAAGTAATCGTCGCCGAGGTTGGCGCCGAATTGCTCCTGCGGCGTGGTCACGTGGCCCTGAGCGGCCGCCGCGCCGGCGAGCCCGCCGCAGGCCGTGGCGACCAGGAAAACGCGCTGTGAAGTCGGCATGCGGCGAACATATCGCGCTGGACGGGAAATGCCATAGCTTTGGGAGTGACGCGCGCGGTCGTTTCCAGAACGAAGTTCCCTCGCCCCGCCGGACCGGGAGGATCGCGCATGCTGTCACGGCGGCTCCGCAGAGCAGTCCTGGGCATCTTCGTGCCGATCGTGATCGGCGCGGTGTTCCTGGTGCTGCCGCTGTTTCCTCCCGTCGACATGCCGCGTTTTCCGGTGCCGCCCGGTGCCGACAGTGTCGTGGTGATTCCGGGAGCGCGGTACCACGCGGGGACGGTGGCGCGCCTGGTGCTCGGCGACCACTGGCGCGAGCTGTGGACGGTGCCGCTCAAGGTGGAAGTGCTCCAGCTGCACGCGTTCGACGGCGGGTTGCTGCCGATCAAGGAAGGCGGTGGTCTCGAGACCCGGAGCCTGCACTTCGTCTCGCGAAGCGGGCACCGCTATGTATTTCGCTCGAGCGATAAAGAGCTGGTCCGGCTCGTCAACTTTGGACTGAGCCGCAGTCTGCTCGCCCGCGTCGTCCAGGATCAGACTTCGGCCTCACATCCGGCGAGCGCGCTCATTTCGGCCCCGCTGCAAGCCGCGCTCGGCCTTCCGGCCACGCATCCCCGGCTCGTGCTGCTGCCCGCGGATTCCCTGCTCGGCGCGTACCAGCCGCGCTTCGCGGGCCTGTTGGGAACGCTGCAGGAGGGTCCGGGGGAATCGCTGCCCGACCCGCCACCCGGATCGGCGGAGCCCGACGTCAAGGAAACCGAGACGATGCTGAGCCGGGTCGACAGCACCCCCGGCAATCACGTGGATGCGCGCGGCTTTCTGACCGCGCGGTTGCTCGATTTTCTCATGAACGACTGGGACCGGCACGGGGGGCAGTGGCGTTGGGCCGCGATCCCGCGCGACGCGGGAAAGCTGTGGCTGCCGATTCCGGTCGATCGTGACCAGGCCTTTGCGCGTTATGACGGCCTGCTGCTCGCGATCGCACGGCTCCGCACCAGGAAGCTGTCCCGCTTCGGCCCCAAGTATCCCGGCTTGCAGGGGCTGATCCGCAACAGCGTCGCCCTGGACCGGCGGCTGCTGGCGATGCTGTCGAGAGCGACTTGGGACTCGGTGCGGGGCTTCGTGGTAGCGCGGCTCAGCGATGCGGTCATCGACTCCGCGGTGACCCGAATGCCGGAGGTCTATCGGGTGCGTTCGGCGGCTCTGATCGCGACCGCTCTCAAGCAGCGGCGCAGCCGGCTGGTCGACATCGCCAACGAGTATTACAGCCAGCTGGCGCGGCGGCCCGAGGTCCACGTGGGTGTGGGGGACAGCGCGGAACTCACGCACCAGAGCGACGGGTCGGTGGAGCTGCGGTTGGCCGGCGAGCTCCGCCGCTTCGTGCCGGGCGAAACCGATGCCGTCAGCTTGCGCCTCTATGGCGGGCCGGCCCAGCTCCGGGTGCAGGGGACGCCGGGAGGCATCGAGGTACGGGTGTTCGATGCGCAGGGACGCGAAATCAGGCCTGAGGCTGGAGCGAATCCCGCTGGAACGGCAGCTCGAGTGTTTCGCCGGCGGGGAGCAAGCGCCAGCGGCTGATCAGGGCCTGACGCTCGGCGCGGATGCGCTGGAGCTCGGCGTCCTTCAGCCGGCAGGTTCCCGTGATGCCGTGCTGCTGGTAGTAGAGCCGGATCTTCTCATTGAACTCGTCCGCCGTCCACTCCACTCCCCCGGCGCGCTCGGCGTCGAAGAAGCCCACGATCAGCTCCGAGGGATCGAGGTCCTCCGGCAAGTCGCGGCGGCGTCCGAAGTCGGTGAGATCCCACCCGTCCGCCACCAGCCCGTAGAAGCCCTTGCGGTGTCGCAGCACCGTCTCGACGGCGTAATGGGTGAGATCGTGAATGGGGAAAAAGCGCGCGAAGGGGCCTTCCTGTCGCTGCCAGGTCACCGACCCGTCGGCGCGCAGACAACTGAGCGCCGCCGCCCCATCAGTCTTCTTCTTGATGCGGATCACCAGCTCCGGCATGTGGGGCTCCTGGCGCGGCCGTCGTCCCATACCACGAAAGATATCGCGGCCCGGCTGTTGCTTCTTGGCATGCCGGCCTTTCGAGGAGATGCCATGTTCGGAATTTATGGGGACGAAATCGTCGAGAGCCGTACCTGGAGCAGCGGCGTCGAGATCGTTGCGCACGTGAATTGGAGTCACGTCGCCCGCGTGCGCCGTGCGCTCGGGGTCGTCGGTGAGGAGTTTCAGCTGCGAGAAATTGGACGGCCCGCTGTGATCGAGCGGCGAACTCAGCGGAGCATCATGCGTTTGGCGCGTGCAGGCTCGCGCGCGGCGTAGGATTCGTAGTCGC